>CALARE010000001.1 GCA_937888725.1 uncultured Alphaproteobacteria bacterium
GAGGCTTATAGCCGTTTATGAAGAACCGCCGGCTAGGCCGGCGGGTTCCTTTTTTGTTGTTCCATTGCCTCATTTAAAAAATCCATTTTTTCATCCCCATCTGATGGTGATACATTAGGTTGACATTCCCCTTGCCCCGAACAATCGAGGCTCCATTCAACATCTGTATCAATTTTTTCCTTTCGAAATGGGATTAATAAGATACGTTTTTTACTTATTTGAATAAATGGCTTAAAAACAAGCAAAAGAAGGTTTTTATCTTTTCTTATTTTCATCTTTTTATCTTGCTTCATATATCATCTCCTTATAAAAAAGATATTTTCATTTTATAAAAAAACAACCTCATCTTTCGTTTTTTTTCAAAAAAAAGTGTGATAAAAATTATTTTTTCCTAAAAAAAGATTTACGTTATTTAAAAATCCTGTTATAATGGTAATATAGGGTATGATATGAAGGGGGCATAAAATGGTTTTTTGGGCAACAGTCCTAAGTTTTATTGTTGGTATTATGTTGGCACTTATTTATCCCAGAAGTGACAAGCATTTGGTTGAAAATGTGCCACTTGCTGAGTCATTTATTTCTGCCTTTGTTACCCAACACCAATCTGCCCGCAATTATGCTAATGCTATTTCTTTAGCCCTTCCATATATTGAAACATCTCAGGGAATTGATTTTAACGCACTCGATGAAAACGATGTCGACCTTGATTCAGCTCGGCATATCCATGTATTTAAAGAAGATTTTAATCAACAATTTTTACCCACCATTGCACCATTAGATGGTCATATGGCTCCCTCCTATAATCTATTCCCCACACCTGATAAATTTAGAGATGGCACATCTGGTGATACATACGGTTATACCTCAGCACTTATTTGTTTGGATAAAGTTGATGACCCACTCACAACAGACGCTGGCGACACAACAATTACAAATTGGGAACGTGGGAAGATCATTTCTTGCAAAACAACAAATCAAAACACGTTTAAATACGTTCTCACATACGGCCTACTTTACCAAAATGAAGACAATAATAGCCGTGTTGCTTTTCGAAACAAACGCCTTTTATGGGAAAAAGCCCTTACAAATCGCATAAAAAATACGATTGACTGTGGCTATGTTGATGCTGTAGAGGGAACAACCGATGGCGAACCACGGATTATGACAATTAATGGTGAGGGTAGAAAAATCCCCCAAGCAATTTATAATTTCTACCAAAAATATATTTCCGATAATGGCGATCTACAACCATTATTTTGCATTACACCCATTAAAACACCCTATATTACAGATAGCTTGTTATATCATTTTGATTCATTTATTAACCAAATTGATGCCTCTGCGACACTATCCCATACCCCTAAAAAAACAGGGTGGACAAATATTGTCACACAACAAACTACTGGATTTATTGGTGACACAGGGCACTCTTGGCATCCCGATGATTTACAGCCTCTTGGTTTAAGAGGTGGCCATGGCTTGCATCTTCCAATTGATAATCCGCATACCAAACTTGACAATACATTTACCATTTCTTTCGTCCTTAAATTTATTACAAAAAATGATGATGGTACTATTATAGGTGAAATGCCCTTATTAGGATCAACGCAATCAGGGATTTACCCAAATCTTTATGCCTCATATGATCCACCTTCTCGACAATTGACTTTTTCATTACAAGAAAATAATTGGCGTAATTATGGTTCATTTTCATCAACCATTGGTGATGGGATTGTATCTATTACCTATATTGTTACACCGCAAGCCCACTATTTATATGTTGATGGACGGCTTGCAAAACATGGAAAATATGCAAACGATCATCATCTTTCCAAACTTGAAACTGTAACACTCGCAATTGGTGAAGATGCAAATACAACAACAAAGTTATCGGCTGATATTTACAACATTAAAGTTTATAATCGAGCCCTAAATGAACAAGAAATTCAATATAATTATAACACAGATAAAAAACGCTTTAACTTTTAAAAAGCAAGGAGGATAACCATGAAAACAAAACAAAAAAAACAAGAAAGAGGTGCAATTATCGTCGAGATTATTGCGGTTATTGCATTGCTTGGCGTTATGGGACCATTGCTTTTTAAGCAAGTTTCCGATCGTAATGAAGAAGTTGAAAATATTAACCTCGCCTCACAAATGCGAGTTATTAAAGAGGCACTTTCCTCCTACATCATTAGCTATCACTCTGAAATTGAAGCTAGCTGTAATAACACAACAGGCACATGTTCGCCAGCAAATATGAACGATAAAATTGTTTCAGAATTCCTCCCTTTTGGATATGATGAAATTTTTGATAAGTTTAATATCCACATTCTTTCAGATACCAATGAGCTTGGAACAACCGCACTACAAGGGTATATTATCCCTGATTTGCACAACCTTGATTTGCCTGATGACTTACCTCTACGTCGGGTTGCAAGGATTGCAAACCTTATCGGTGCTGATGGTGGTATTTATATGAAGGGAGATAATGAAATCCATGGGACAGGTGGTGCCTGGCATTTAGATAATATTGACACACTTGGTATTAACGACGAGGAACATACCTTTGTCGCAACCACAGGAATGGACACATTTAAACCCTCTATTGAAGTTGAAGATTTTGATCCAAGCAACATTATGCTTCCCGATAATTTAGGTTTGGGTCGCCTACATGCTTGGGATTATTTTTCCGTTGGAAGTACAAGAAATGGTATTGGAAGTTGCTTTGAGTTAAAACATAACACCGTTGCAACGAGTGGTGGCGTAACCACGGCCCAAAATGATGTTATTTATGAAGCGGGTGGAACAAATGATTGCTCTCCCCTCTTTTGGGTTGGAAGTAGCTCTAATACAGCCATCCCTGCTGGTGATGTTTTTGTTAAACAACAATTACATTTAAGACCTAACCCTCAGGCACATTCAAGTATTGTTCTGTCTGCTGGTTCTAACACAACAGATGCAAGAGATAATCCAGAACGTAAAATCAGTGTTTTCAATACTGCGGGAACTGAAATGATTACCATTGATGCAACGGGGAAAATTGTAGCGGTTAGCTCTGCAACAGAAAAGCCCTCTACAACTGATAGAACAACTAATTCAGGTGATGCCGAAAAACTCACCATTCAAAATGGTCGTATTGATACAAACATCATCGCCCGTAACGCTGCCAACGCAACTGGTGAAAGCGAATTGGCTTATAGCCTTGATCCCCGTTATACCTCCATTATGAATGACATTCGTTTAGAATCTCGTGGTGGTGCAAGATTAAGTGATTTATTGCCAACATATATACTTAAAACAGTTGAAAAAATTGATGCCCCTGGCAATACCGAAACAGCTAAAGAAGTTGTTATTCCTAGCTGTCCACAATATCACTACCCTGCAATTATGGTAACGCCTGTTAGTTGGCATCAATCTGGGGAAAAAGAAATTGTTGATGCCGTCATTGAAAATGTTCAAGTCGCTGGTACTGATTTAACGGCAAAAACAACAACTACTCTTTCAAATAATCCCATTTTACCTCAGGTTAAAATCACCCGTAAAAACTCAACAGCTACCCATTCTTTAGGTTATATCAGAAATGAAGATTTAAATTCTAATGGCAGTTGGGAAGTTTTCCTCACATATTCCCAAGACAATGCTCTTGTTACAGATGATTTGGGAACACCAATTGTTGCAATTGTACATACCTATTGCATATTTGACAGGAATAATACAACCCTTGTCAATCCTGTTCTCGATAGACCTAACACTCAAAAATAAACAAGAAAGACCCGTTTAAAACGGGTTTTTCTTTTATTAAAAACGCCCACTTGCCGTGTACATAGACGCACATAAGAGTGGGCGTTTTGCTGGAGTTTGATGTGCCTAAAGCTTTTAACGAGATATATCAAGAAAAAATCCCACTTAAACTAAAAAAACAGCCTCAGTTTTAACGAGATTTAATCCAGTTAGATAATGAAAAACGCCCACTTGCCGTGTACATAGACGTACATAAGAGTGGGCGTTTTGCTAGAGCTTGATGTGCCTAAAGCTTTTAACGAGATATATCAAGAAAAAATCCCACTTAAGTAAAAAAACAGCCTCGGTTTTAACGAGATTTAATCTAGTTAGATAATGAAAAACGCCCACTTGCCGTGTTCAAGACACACATAAGACAGCGTTTTGAATATACCTCGCCCTAAAGCTTTTAACGAGATATATCAAGAAAAAATCCCACTCGCCGTGTACATAGACGTACATAAGAGTGGGATTTTTGAATTGAGATACTCGCTAAAAGCTTTAGGATTAGCGTGAGTAGAACTCGATGACCAAATTTGGCTCCATCTGAGTTGCATATGGAATATCAGCTAATTGAGGAACACGGATGAATTTACCTGTACCTGCTTTTGCGTCAACTTCCATATATTCTGGAACTTCACGATCTGTAGCTGCTAATGCATCAATGACAAGAGCCATTTCTTTTGCTTTAGAGCGAATTGAAATTTCATCACCTGGACGAACAAGGTATGAAGGGATGTTCACCTTTTTACCATTTACGAGAACGTGACCATGGTTAACAAACTGACGAGCAGCGAAAACAGATGGCACGAATTTCATACGATAAACGACTGAATCCAAGCGTGTTTCCAAAATACCAACGAGGTTTTCAGAGCTGTCACCTTTGCGACGAACAGCTTCAGCGTAGTATTTGCGTAATTGTTTTTCAGATACGTTACCATACACACCTTTTAATTTTTGTTTAGCGTGTAATTGAACACCGTAGTCTGTCAATTTTTTACGGTTAGCACCGTGTTGACCTGGACCATAATTTCTTTTTTCAACTGGAGATTTTGCTTTACCCCATAAGTTAACGCCTAAACGGCGGTCAATTTTAAATTTAGAACTTAATCTTTTTGACATAGTATACCTTTCTTAAATAGCCAGCGTATCTGTAAAAGAAGAAAACAAACACGCTTTGTTGTCCCCGATAGTCTTTGACCGAATTGCCAAAGCGTGGTTTTAACCTATTGTCAACACCCGCATTCTCAGGGAATGGTTGTTATTTTATATAAAAAATATTTAAAAGTCAAGCAGTTTTTAAAATCAACTCGATTAAAATTCAATCTCGTATCTAATAAAAACCAGCTCTCAATAAAAAAGAGGTTTAATTTTAAAGGGAGCAAAAGAATTGCTACCCATTTATATGGTCATTTAAAGAACGATTTAAATTTGGCAAGACTTGATTTTGACCAACTTTTTTTGGCTGAGATTGATGTTTTTTAATCACATCAAGAATATACTTATCCTCTCTGATAAAAGCCCAATCTAACGCACTTTTGCCGTATTTGTCTTTTACATTTATATCAGCACCAGATTGGAGTAACAAATCTAATATCTTATCATCAGATCTGTCAACAGCCACTCTTGCAAGTGTTTGACCATCTTCAAAAGTAACATTCACATCAGCCCCTTTTTCAATTAAAAAACGGATCATATCTTTTTTTTGATAAATAAATGCCCATTGCAAAGGCGTTTTATTTTCAAAACCAATCTCATTTATATCAGCCCCTTTTTCGAGCAATTTGCTAGCTAGTTCAATATCCCCATTTGAAGCTGCAATATTCAAAGGTGAAATATCCTCATCATCTCTTAAATTCACATCAGCACCCTGTTCAATCAAAAATAAAGCAACATCTTTATTCCCTTTTCGCATAAAACGAAGTAAAGGCGTTTCTTTAAAAATATTTTGTGCATTCACATCTGCCCCAGCTTCCACAAGCGTTTTAACAATATGATAGCAATTTTGAGCATGATAATATGTTTTTAAGTCATTAGACAAATCAGGTGTATCTAAAGCAACAATAGACCCCCTATCATTACCACTTGCATAATGCAATGCTGTTTCCAATCGGCCATCCCTTCGATTAACATCTGCACCCACCTCTAAAAGATTTTTAACCATATACAGTGAAGAACTCTTGGCTGCTTGCATTAAAATTGTCTGACCATCTTCACCCCCTTGTGCATTGATGTCATGCCAATAATTAGCAAAAAGGCGATTACTTAAACTGCTCCAATCTCCTGTTCTTAAAGCACTCACACAACTTCTATATTGGTTTTGATATCTATATGCAAATGTGTTTAACAAGTCTTCTGCTTGAAATTGGCGATGTACTTGAGCCACTTTTTCAGCTGTTAAGCCTTGACCCCAATATTCCTCATTTATTTTCCCAGAACGCTGATACAAACTCGCCCCTTTTGAAACAAGCAATTTTATAATCTCTTGATAGCCATGTTTTGCAGCCACCATAAGAGGGGTTAAATTTTCTTCATTATAAGAATGAAGGGGAACATTCTTTTTTAAAAGTTCTTCAACAGTTTTTATATCATTTGCTTTAATCGCTTCAAAAAGATTTGCTTCAATAGATGAAATTTGATTTGTTTGCATTTAACACCTCAATTGATTTTTAACAATTCCTATCCAATTTGACGAACAGAAGAAAAACTGTATTTAAGTTTTGTAAGTTTATCTAACGTTTCTTTTGACATAACACGTTCAAAAATTGGAATCCAAGCATTTACAACCTCAGGAGCTTCCTCTTTTGCTGCTAAATACAAGCCACCAGCCAATGCGAGTTGCTGAATTAACAAATAATCTTCCCCTCTTGGATTACACTTTGACTCATAAGGCAATTTTTTAACTTTTTGAACCAATTGTCTTGTTTGTTCTTCAAGAAGTTTTTTCTGTTGTTCCTCAAGGCGTTTTTGCTCTCTTTCTTTGTCTTTCTTTTCTTCCATCATTTGCTTAACTTTCCAAATTTTTTGAAGCATTTGATAGCGTTTTTCAAACCCATTTTCCTTATAAACAGCATAAATTTTTGGATGATCACTATCATTCATTAAGTCATACACTTTTAACAATCGTTTTAAATCTGTTCGCCTCTTTATCTCACACCTAAAAACATTCGTTTTATAGCTTTCCAACGGATAAAAATATGTTTTATCCTCTAATTGAATGCCATGATGCATTAAAACAGCAGCCATATTGACATCATCATTTTCGATTGCTTCTGCAATTCCTCTTGCGGCTTGACACTCTGTGGTCGACCATTTACGATCATCATCTGCCTTTAATTTATATTGAATAAAAGCACCTTGATTAATCAAATAATCCACCAATGCCGTATTTTTACTTTTAACAGCTTCTAATAATTCATCATTAACGGAGGTATCCTTTATTAAAAAAGAATGCATATCAACATCATCAATAAATCTATCTCCAAGGACATTAGTTCTAATAAAAGGCGTTGGACACTCAACATTAATATCAACAATAGGTTCGTAATACAACTTTTCTCGCTTTCTTAATTTTGCTCCTTTTGAGAGCAAAAATTTCACCATATCCATATCCCCATGATGACAAGCCATAGCTAAAACGGAATCATACCGTCTGTCCTTAATACGTCCCTTACCCCAATTCCCATACAATACAGCGTCTGTGTTAAAGGATTCTACAATTTGCTCCTCTGCAATCATATTATCCAAACAAGATGGGTTTCTTTCAATTAAACTTAAAATAATTTCAGTGATTGGGGAAACTTGCTCATCCATTTCCTTTTCAAAAGAGAATACCCCTCTTTCAGATTGAGAAAAAGACATTTCAGACTGAGCATTTTTTTTATCCACAACAGCTAAAGCTTTCGTTTGAGAAGATGGATTTGCACCTTGTTTAATTTTTGAAATTTCTTTTTCCCCATTTTGATAATAAATTTCTAAAGCTCGCTTTATAGGACTTGTATATTCCAAAGAAAGTCTCACTGGGATAGCCCTAAATTCTGTGTTTAAAATCTCTTTTTCACTAACAAAGGTACGAATAGCAACTTTTGAATCAGCCCCAAGAGATAATAACCTTTTAACCATTTGAGCATCTTGCTTTTCAATCGCTGCTAATAAAGGATGACCAAGCGTGTCCATCTCCTTACTCCCATTTGGATTGGCGTTAAATTGCAATAACAAATCTAGCATTTCAGTATAATTGTTACGAATAGCAATTTTTAATAAATTTTCATTCCTCTCATTAAAAGAAGATTTATCAGCTTTTAAATCGTCATCTATTGAAACAGGCGATCCCTCAGGAGAAACACCAGCAATCAAGCATAATTTTACCAATTTTAAGTTATTAGCCAAAACAGCTTTTTGAAGGGTTACATTCGTCAAAGCATCCATCATCACTTGTGGATCAAAATCAGATGTCTTCCCATCTGTTAAAATGAGCATAATTTCAGCTAATGCATCAAGATCTAATTCTTGTTCAAAAAAATTAAAAGCATCTTGCTCCCTAACTTCAGCTAGTTGGTTTTGCCCCTCAAAAACAAGAAGCTCCTCATTGCTTGAAAATGGCAATTGCTGTATTTTCTCGTTTGGCATCATTGATCCTTTCATAAAAAAAATGGATTTTGATTTTATCATCTTTTTTGCTATTTGTCAATTTATTTTTTTAATATTAAAAATAGAACATTAATAAATTGTAAAATAGCATAAACATAAAAAAAACAGCTCTTACAAAAGAACTGTTTTTAATTTTTTTAGCTAAAAATGAGCTTAATACCCTTCTAACTTTTCATCAATTGTTACCCCTGGTAGATAATCAATCAACGGCCTTTCAATAAAGGTATATGTCCCATAATCTTCATCATTATATGCTTTCATACAAGCACGTACGCAAGAAACCATAATATTAGCCGTAAAATCTGGATTAACCCCTTCCGCTTCATATTTTTGATTGACTTGCATACCCGTTCTTTCCAAACTAACAGAATGGTTCAGCGTATTATATTTATTAATACTTTTTACTTCAATCACCTCTGTTGGGTCATTTTTAAAATAAGCATCTGTTAGAATAGCTTTTTCAACCGTTGCAAAATCAGCATCTTTTTGAAGCTCAACATAAACCTTTCGTTTTTGTTTTCCACGACCATTAGCAAGTGTCAATGCCACAGCATCTTTCACCCCAGGAACTTGTTTAACTTGCACAGTATGTCCCATACTGCGACCACCATTTTCACCACCAAATGTTGTCGATGTATGCCCTGTAATTGAAACAATTTTCATAATCGCACGAATGGCTGAATCGGTCCCTGGATCCCATCCTGCTGCTGTGATTGAAACAACCTTTTTTGCTTTAGCAGAAATATCTAAATCACGACGCATTGAAGCAATATTTGAATGTTCATCATAGCTGTCAACCGTGTTAATCCCTTGCCCATGATATTGTTTAACTCTTTCAGGCACTTCCCTTGATGGGATACATAACAACGCGACATCGACATCACCCAATTCTTTAATGTCAGAAACAACCTGAACATCTTCTAATTCTGGATCATCATATTTCAACGAAGATGCACGACGAACAACACCCGCCAACACCATATCTGAACATTCGGATATCGCCCGTTTACACCCACGACCGACATTTCCCCAACCAACGATTGCAACTGATATTTTTTGCATTAATAAACTCCTGACATTTTTTGATATAAATTCTTATAATCCCCTGAAGATCTCGACCAAGAATAATCTTGTTTCATTGCCATTTTCCGCATATAATCAATGTGTTCAGGTCTATCGAAATAGGTCGCATTTGCCCACCCAATCGTGTTATACAACGCACGGGAGGAAATATCATTAAACTTAAACCCAGTCCCCAAACCATAAGCCTCATTGTAATTTAAAATCGTATCTTCTAACCCACCTGTTGAACGACCAACTGGCAATGCACCGTATGTTTGTGACACCATCTGTTTCAAACCACATGGCTCATAAATTGATGGAACAAGTGAGAAATCAGATCCCGCATCCATTAAATGCTCTGTTTCTTGATCAAAACCAATTTTGACAGCAATTTGCCCAGGGTATTTATGTGGCAATGATGAAAGATAATCTTGAATATGCTGATCACCATTTCCCATAATTGCGAATTGACAATGCATCGTTTGCAACACAGGCTCAATACAATCTGTCAGCATATTAACCCCTTTTTGCTCAGTCAAACGTACCGCCATTGAGAAAATAGGCTTATAATCATCCTGTGCCAAACCAAACTCTTTGCGTAATTCTTGTTTGTTTAAAAACTTACCATGTTTAAAATCTTCAAAAGAATATTGTTTTGGAATAATCAAATCTTTAGAAGGGTTCCATTGTAACGTGTCAATTCCATTTAAAATTCCGACCAAATCACCTTGACGTTCTCTTAAAAGAAAGTCAAGACCTGCACCATATTCGGGCGTTAAAATTTCACGTGCATAGTTAGGAGAAACTGTATTTAACTTATCTGCGAATCGGATACCACCTTTTAACAAATTGATTCTACCATAATCTTCAAAAGCACCAGCATTAAAATCACGCCAATCAATTTTGGCATAAGGCACAACATCAGAACCAAACCGCCCTTGATATGGCAAATTATGCAATGTCAACAAACTTTTCGTTTTTTCAAAGAAAGGATCGCCATCATGTTTCAAATAATAAGGAATCAAGGATGTTTGCCAATCATGAACATGTACAACATCAGGTCTAAAATTCATATCCTTTGCAACTTGCAATGCTGCCCGACAGAAAAATGAAAAGCGATAGGCGTTATCTTGATACTCTTGATGTGTGCCACAATCATCATAAAGACCGTGTTGACGCCAAATCGGACGACCAAAATATTTATTAAATTCAATAAAATAAGTTTCAACCCCCTTCACAAAATCAGAGCGATGGACACTAAAAAACTCTTGACAGTTACCCATAGCTACGCAGTTACCTTGCATATAAGGATAGAGCCCAAACTTATGATAATCAATTGCTGAATAAAGTGGAATAACAACCTTTACATTCACATGATGTGCCTCAGCCAATGTTCTTGGTAATGCACCAGCAACATCACCCAATCCACCTGTTTTGATAAATGGCGTCATTTCACTTGCTACAAACAAAATATTCTGTGTCATGTTGTTCCCCTCTATGATAAGTTTCTTTTGCATTATAATTAAAAAAAAAACGCATTGCAAGTACAAATATTTTTATTTTTCTTGATTTTTACTAAAAAAGCCGTTAAAGTTAAATAAAAGATGAAATAAAGGTTAGATTATGAGTGTTTTAGGTGTAGAAAGATCGATTAACGAACTGAAGTGGACATATAAAAATACGGACGATAGATTGGCTTTAGCAATTAGCCAACGGTTTGATATGCCCGATATTGCTGCCAGAATTTTAGCAGGACGCATCCAATCCATTGAAGAAGCTGATGCGTTTTTAAATCCAACTCTTAAAAATAATTTACCAAATCCTTTTTCACTTAAGGATATGGAAAAAGCAGCACGTCGCATGGCCAAGGCCGTGATGAATCATGAACCGATTGGTCTTATGGGTGATTATGATGTTGATGGTGCCACTTCAACCGCTTTATTAAAAATGTTTTTGGAAAGCTTGGGTGTAACTGTATTTGCCTACATCCCTGATCGAGAAGATGGCTATGGACCTAGTGCAAAAAAAATGCATGAATATCATCAAAAGGGCTGTTCCGTTGTCGCTACACTTGATTGCGGTATGACCGCATTTGACCCTATTCAAGAAGGAACAGATTTAGGCCTTGATGTCATCGTACTTGACCATCATGATGCGGATGAAAAACGTTATCCCAATGCTTATGCTATTGTCAACCCCAAAAGACTTGACGAAGATGTTAATCACCCATGCCATTTTATGGCAGCCGTTGGTGTTGTGTTTTTATTTTCTGTCGCCCTCAACACTGTTTTAAGAGAGTTAGGTTTTTATCAAGATAAAAAAGAACCAAATCTAATCAAGTATTTAGACCTTGTTGCTTTCGGCACTGTTTGCGATGTTGTCAAATTAAAAGGTGTTAACCGTCTATTTGTTAAAACAGGTCTAAAACAAATGCAAACACAGAACAATTTAGGCATTAAAGCCCTTGCCACATTGGTCAAATTATCCGAACCTGCGACAGCCTATCATTTGGGGTATGTGTTTGGTCCAAGAATTAATGCCTGTGGTAGAGTTGGCAAATCAGACATTGGTATGCGATTGCTTTCTGCCTCTGACGATGTAACAGCTATGGTTTTAGCTGAAGAACTTGAATCTCTCAATTTAACAAGACGCGAAATTGAAACAGCTGTTTTATTAGAAGCAATCGAACAAGTTGAAAGTCACCCACTTGAAAATCCATTTTTAGTTGTTGAGGGTGAGCATTGGCACCAAGGCGTTGTTGGGATTGTTGCTGGCCGATTAAAAGATAAATATAATCTACCTGTTTTTGCTCTTAGCATTGAAGATGATGAGATTAAGGGGTCTTCACGTTCTGTTCAAGGAGTAGATCTTGGCACCCTTGTCATGAACGCCATTCAACTTGGCATTTTATCTCGAGGGGGTGGCCATCCAATGGCGGCTGGCTTTTCACTTAAAAAAGAAAATTTATCCGCATTTAAAACCTATTTAAAAGAGGTTATTAAACCTGATATGATTTCAAATGATGGCTCTATGCTTGAAATTGATGCCGTTATTGATGCCAAAAGTGCCTCAACCGATTTAATGGATAAGATTGCCCTTCTCTCCCCATTTGGTGAGGCTAACCCCGAACCTATTTTCGTGTTAAAAGAAATGCTTGTCACTCGAGCAACCATTTTGAAAAATGGGCATATTGCTTGTACACTTACTTCAAAATCTGGCAAATACATCAATGCGATAGCCTTTCGTTCTGTCGATACTGATTTAGGGGTTAGATTACTCAGCAAAGAAAAGCAATATTTGCATATTGCTGGTACACTCAAAAAAGATTCATGGCGGGGCAACACAAAAGTACAAATGCAAATTTTAGATGCCGCTTTGGTTGAATAATTTATTTTTCCCTTGCGTTTTTGTTGAAAATTGTATAAAAATAAAAAGGCATTTTTTAGGAGGTTGTTATGATATTAGGCTTTTTTGCTCTTTTAATTGGTTATCTTATTGGTTCAATCCCTTTTGGCCTTGTTCTAACAAAAGCAGCGGGTTTAGGTGATATCAGAAAAATTGGTTCTGGCAATATTGGTGCCACAAATGTCCTTCGAACAGGGCGTAAAGATTTGGCACTTTTAACTCTTGTTTTAGATGCGGGTAAAGCTGCTTTTGTTGCTCTTTTATTCAAATACTTAGCAGGGTCTGAGATTATTGGTTTACTCGCGGGTGTCGCCTCTATCTTAGGTCATAACTATCCACTCTTTTTGAAATTTAAAGGTGGAAAAGGCGTCGCCTCAACACTTGGACTTATGCTTGCAATGACACCTCTTGTCGGTGTATTAACAGCTCTTACTTGGTTATTCATGGCTTTTACATTTAGATATTCATCTCTTTCAGCCTTAACAGCATTGGCTCTTGCTCCTTTTTATGCTCTTTTTATTGAAAACCCCAGCATTTCATTGATATACCTCTTGCTCACACTCCTGTCTTTTTATCGTCACAAAGATAACATTAAACGTATTTTAAATGGTCAGGAAAGTAAAATAAAAATTAAAGGAACATCTCAAAAATAATGACTGAAAAAGAAAAATTTGCAGCAATTAAGCTCGCACTGAGTGAAAACATTGGCCCTATGACTTACAAGGGTTTACTTTCGTATTTTAAAAACCCATCAACAGCATTGGAACACTTGCCTGAGTTTTTGAAAAATTCAAGACGAAAAAGCATTAAAATAGCACCCGATTCATTGGTTCATCAACAAATCGAAACCGCAAAAAAAATGGGTGCTGAAATTCTTATTTTAAACGCACCTGGCTATCCTTCCTTGCTAAAACAAATTGATGATGCCCCACCTATTTTGTATGTTTTAGGGAACAGAGCTTTATTAAATGATAAATGCATTGCAATTGTGGGGAGTAGAAACGCTTCATTAAACGGCCTTAATTTGACAAGAAAGACCGCATTTGAATTAACAGAAAATGGCTATAATGTCGTATCTGGCATGGCAAAAGGTATTGACAGGGCTGCTCATGAAGGAGCTCTTAAATCAAAAAATGCAGGGACAATTGCCGTGCTTGGGACTGGGTTAGATGTCATCTACCCACGAGAAAATTCTGATATTTATCAAGAGATTAAAGAAAATGGTTTAATCGTTAGTGAAATGCCGTTTGGCTCTAAACCTATTCCTTCTGCTTTCCCACGCAGAAACCGTATTATATCAGGACTTAGTCGTGGCACACTTGTTGTTGAAGCAAGCCAAATGTCAGGGTCACTTATCACAGCAAAAGAAGCCCTTAGTCAAGGCAGAGAGGTGTTTGCCATTCCTGGATCGCCCCTTGATTCAAGAGCTTCAGGGCCTAATCAATTGATTAAAGACGGGGCTCATTTGGTTTTATCTTCACAAGATATTATTTCCACTCTCACGATGAATCACTCTCTTTGTTTTGCCGAGCCTAATTCAGAACCAACGCTGGACTTAACAATTTTAAACAGTGATACAACCTTTTTGAACGAGGCAAGAGAGAAAATTCTATCACATCTATCAATTCATCAAACACCTATTGACACACTCATTCGTGAAACGGGACTTAAAACCGAAGTTGTCAATGCACTTTTATTTGAACTCGAGTTGACTGGCATTATTGAGCGATTTGTTGGTCAACGTGTTTCACTTGTTTACAATAATGAATGGACAAAGTCATGAAGCTTGTTATCGTTGAATCACCAGCAAAAGCAAAAACAATCAATAAATACTTAGGAAAAGACTACCTTGTTATGGCTAGTTTTGGCCATATTAGAGATGTTCCAGCAAAAACGGGATCTGTCCGACCACATGAAGATTTTGCCATGGATTGGGAAGTGCAATCTCGCGGGGAAAAAACCGTTCGTGAAATGATAAAAGCACTCGCAAAAGCTGATGCTTTATATCTTGCTTCCGACCCTGATAGAGAAGGAGAAGCCATTGCCTGGCACGTTGTTCAAGAATTAAAAAGAAGGAAAAAATTACCTGAAACAATGCCTATTCACCGCGTTGTTTTTCATGAAATTACAAAATCTGCTATTTTAGAGGCTATTCAGAACCCACGTGATATTGATATGCAATTAGTTGATGCTTATTTAGCAAGACGTACATTAGACTATCTCGTTGGTTTTTCAATTTCACCATTACTTTGGCGTTCTCTCCCAGGGGCAAAATCTGCTGGACGTGTGCAATCTGTGGCTTTACGTCTTGTATGTGAAAGAGAGGATGAAATCACCGCCTTTATTCCACAAGAATATTGGACTGTTGGTGCAGAATTATTAACGCCTGCTGAAGAAAAATTCTCAGCCAAACTCACTCATTTAAAAGGTAACAAACTCACTAAATTTGACCTAAACAATGAAACAACTGCAAAAGAGGCTGAAACACTTGTTAAAGATGCGTCTTTCAAGGTTGCAAATATTGAAAGAAAGCAAACAAAACGCAATCCAGCACCAGCCTTTACAACATCAACCATTCAACAAGAAGCCTCAAGAAAACTCGGTTTTTCAGCTAAAAAAACCATGCAATTAGCTCAAAACCTTTATGAAGGGGTTGATATTGGTGGTGAAACGGTCGGTTTAATCACCTATATGAGAACAGACAGCGTTGCCCTTTCAACTGAGGCTGTAACAGCTATTCGTTCTTTAATTGAAAAGGAATATGGAACAGACTTTCTACCTGAAAAACCACGCATTTATAAAAACAACTCCAAAAATGCACAAGAGGCACACGAAGCTATCCGTCCAACAAATGTAATGCGAACACCCGAATCAATTGCCATGCATTTGAGTGCTGATCAAAGAAAACTTTATGAACTGATTTGGAAAAGAACAATTGCCTCACAAATGCAAAGTGCTGTGTTAGATAAAGTTGGCATTGACATTGTGGCTGAAGATAATTCTTGTCAACTCAGAGCAACAGGACAAACCATTGCTTTTGCAGGCTTTATTAAAGTTTACAAAGAAGATGTGGATGAGAAAAATCAAGATGATGATGACAAAATGCTCCCACCCATGAATGAAGGTGACAACCTTAAAACACATAATGTGTTAACAGAACAACATTTTACAGAGCCCCCTGCCCGCTTTTCAGAAGCCAGTCTTGTTAAAAAGCTTGAGGAACTCGGCATTGGTAGACCATCAACCTATGCAACCATTTTATCCGTATTACAAGAACGTGCTTATGTCAAATTAGTCGCAAAGAAATTTATCCCAGAGGATAGAGGCAAAATTGTAACGGCCTTTTTAGAAAATTACTTTACTAAATATGTGCAATACGATTATACCGCTCAAATGGAAAATAAACTTGATGATATCACACAAGGGGCGTTAAAGTGGAAAGCGGTTTTGCATGATTTTTGGTCACAATTTGATTCAACGGTTAAAGCCGTCCCTCAAAAAATGACTGATATTTTAGAAACCGTTTCAAAATCATTGGAAAAACAAATCTTTCCAACCGAGGAATCTAGAAAATGCCCAGACTGTGAAAATGGCAAATTATCACTCCATATTGGCAAATTTGGTGCTTTTATTGGGTGCTCAAATTACCCAACATGCAAACACACACGACAATTTGCCTCCATCACACCACCAGAGGTTGATGAAAATGGAAAAGTCATTGAAACTGCCCCTGATGACAAACAAACACAAATTTTAGGTAAAAACGCCGCAGGAATAGATGTTATTCTTAAAAAAGGGCCTTATGGGTGGTATGTTCAATTAGGTGAAGGGAAAGAGGCAAAAAGAACGGGACTTCCAAAGTCACAAAACCCTGAAGAAGTTACCATTGAAAAGGCATTACAACTTTTAGCTCTGCCTCGTCTATTGGGTAATGATCCTGAAACAAAGGAACCGATTGAAGCTGGTCTTGGCAAATTTGGTCCTTATGTGAAACGTGGGACGACATATCAATCTTTAACACCAGATGATGATGTATTAACCATTGATTTTGATAGAGCGATAGCCCTTCTTTCACAAAGCAAGGAAAAACAAAAAGCAAAAGAATTAGGCTCTTGGCAAGAGGATAAAATCACTTATCAAATTGGCCGATATGGTCCTTACGTTAAATGGAAAAAAGTTATGGCTTCTGTTAAGAAAAAAGATGCTATTCCAACACTTGAGGAGGCAATTGGTCTTATCCAAGACAAAATGCATCAAAAATAGCTTTTTAAAAGTGACAAAGAGCTTGCAAATCAAAAAAAACTAAGCTATAAATTTGAGCACAAAGGTCTATCCTTTTTGAGGTTCGTTTTTTCAATATCATATAGGAATAAACAAATGATTACATTTTTTAACAAGTTAGGAAATTCTTGGGTTGCAAAATTTATTTTAGGGTTATTAGCTCTCAGTATGATGGCATTTTGGGGGCTTGGCGGATTAACCAATTTAAATACCTATAATAATGAGGCTATAACAATAGGCAAAATTTCTATTTCAACCAATCAAGTTATGAGGACTTTTGATGAAGAACGGAAAAATCTTTCTCAACAGCTTGGTGGTAAGTATATTTCCCCTGTTGAAGCGATTAATTTAGGCCTATTGCAAAAAGTAATCCAAGATACGATTGTTCAAAATGTTAAATACCAAATTAAAGAAGACTTAGGGTTAACCGCCTCAAATGGGGCTGTTCAAAAATATGTCGAAAGCAACCCTCTTTTTAAAGATGCTGTGGGCAATTTTGATAAAAATATTTTCTATGCATTCTTGTCACAACGTGGGATGAGTGAAACATCTTTGGCCTATCAATTAAAAGAAACTTTAGCTTATAACCATTTAAAAGACACCATTGATGCCTTAACATATTCTAATAAAGAACTCACCCATCTTGCTCATTTGTATTTGAATGAAAAACGTGATGTTCAAGCTCTTTTTATAAAACCAAGTGATATTCAAATCAATGAAACACCATCTCAGGAAGATTTAACAAATTATTATGAAGGCTATAGTGAAAATTTTGCAACGCCAGAATATAGGCGTATCAAATTACTCAGTCTTACCCCAGATATGATGAGTGATTTTATCAAAATTGATGAAGCTGAAATAAATACTCTTTTTGAGGAACAAAAAGATAAATATAACAAACCTGAAGAAAGGGAATTGCTCCAAATTTTCTTTAAAACAAAGGAAGATGCCGAAACAGTCCATAGCACTTTAACCGCACAAAATTTTGAAGAAAAAGCCCTTTCTCTTGGACAAACAGCAGAAGCAACCAATTTTGGTTTTACACCCAAAAATCAATTGATGGAAAGTTTGCAAGAGGCTGTTTTTAGTGCTGAAAAAGGTTCCATCACTGCACCAATTGCCTCAGAAACAGGATATCATATCTTTTATATTAAAGACATTAAACCAGCCGCCATTGCTGATGAAAATGAGGTAAAATCAGACATCAAAAAATCACTTATTGCAAATTTAGCTTATGACAAGCTAACGGACATTTCTCGTCAAGTTGAAGATTCTTTAGGAGCTGGCACCTCATTAGCTGATACAGCCAAAACACTCGGATTAACCGTTGTTGACATTGAACCACTTGACATGTCTGGCACAAATAAATCGGGGGAAAAGAATAGCCAAGTTTCATCTGAATTGTTGCAAGAAATTTTCATTTTAAAACAAGGGGAAACATCTTCTCTTATTCAACATAACAATGGCTACCTTATTGCTGAATTAACAGCCATTGACCCTGTTGGCATTAAACCATTTGATGAAGTTAGAGATGATGTTATTTCTTTATTTAAAGCTGAAAAACAAAAAGAAAAATTTGAATCCATTGTCACCCAATTACATCAAAAAGCTCTTGATGGTACTTCATTGGCCTCTTTAGCACAAGAATCAAATGGGAAATATGTTGAAGAAAAAGACCTTCAAAGAACAACTGATAATGTCCTTTTTAAACCACATATTGACAAGATTTTTGTTTTAGAAACAGGTGCAAAAGCATCAGATTTAGTCATTGCACCTAATAAAGATGGTGCTGTAATCTTGTTGGTTAATCAAGTTAACCGTCCCAATATTCAAGCTGATGACACCTCTATTTACGCAACTCAAGTGAAAGAAGAACAGCAAACAGCCGAACTCTTGAACGATGCCCTATTTAACGATTATATGCAAAAGCTGAATGTAAAAGTTAATCAAAAAGCGATAAATCAAATAATCACTCATTACCAAGGGCAAGAATAAGATTGAGCCACTTAAATAAAAACCGTTACAGAATTTGTAACGGTTTTTATTTTAAGTATATTCTAGTTATCC
>CALARE010000002.1 GCA_937888725.1 uncultured Alphaproteobacteria bacterium
CATCATCTTCGGGTAATGGTGGAAGATCGTCCTCATAACTTGCATCATCATCTTCGGGTAATGGTGGAAGGTCATCCTCATAACCTGTGTCATCATCTTCGGGTAATGGTGGAAGCTCGTCCTCATAACCTGTGTCATCATCTTCAGGCAATGGTGGAAGGTCATCCTCATAACCTGTGTCATCATCTTCAGGCAATGGTGGAAGGTCATCTTCATAAGAGGTGCCTTGGTTTGATTGTGTTTGTATTGGAGCTACGGGAATAGGGGGAGCCATAAATGGTTTGTTGCCTTTTGCCGCCTGCGGTATATCTGGTGCTTTTTTAGATGTTGTGTCTAAAAAAGAGGGAAAAGAACGAACAGAGCCTCCTTCAATTGGAACTTCTTCGTTGTAATGTGCATTTTGATCTGATTGTGGAATGTCTAAATTTGAAACATCAAACAATGCTGAAGAGTCAAAATTGTCATCTTCAATCATTTTTTTATCCCCTTTTTTATCCCAAAAATTCATTGCGTCCCCTTATGTTGCAAACGATATCTTGTATTAACTTAATCTAAAGCAGCTTGTTTTGTTGTGTTTAAAATAATAACTTCAATTCGCCCTGCATAAGAAAGTTGAATAGTGTCACGGTCAATACGAATAACTTTATGGCCTGTTTTTAAGCGTTGTCCCTTTTTAACGTTTAAGACAGAGCCATCTTCTTTATTTTGTAATCTAGCTGTTAAACGTCCCTTTAAACCTCGAACACCAATGAGTGAATATAATTCATCCGCAGTTTGAACAGGTTGTGTAAGTGTATTTGTAGCAACGCTTTCTTCAGGCTCTATCGTATCTTCTTGAGCAAGCACAGGTGCCTCAGGTTGAGCTGTTGGTTCGATTTCAGAATGGACAACATTTTGAGGTGTTGCCATCTTTTCAGCTATGGCTTCATTTCTTAATTTTTCACGCAATTCTTCAGCTTCAACAATTTGTTGCTCTATTGCTTCTGTTTCAGCCTTCTTTCGTTCCATCTCAATACGAATATTTTCTTGTTCTTGCCACCAATTAATACGTGAACGTACAACATCTTCACGTTTTGCAATTTCCTCTAGGCGAGCCTGTCTATACTTAGCCCGTAATTCTTCAAGACTGTTTTTTAATTCTTCTTTTTGTTTTTGTAAATTTAAAAAGACATTTCCACGTTCCAAATCAGCCATTTCTTGGAATACCTCAGTGGTAATACGACCTAATAATTGTTCGCTAGGCATATCTTTTGCGGATAGCGATTTCCCCATGGGTGCTGGCCCTGTGATGAGTGTTTCATTAATGCCAGGCAATGTTGCCATTTCAATAGAACCCAATGTTGGACGACCTGGAAAATCAACAATTCTATCTGTGTTAATGGCGACATTATCACCAATTAACTTATCGACAGCTTCAGTGTTTTTATTCGGTTGAGCATTGGCAGTTTGTTTTGTTTGAGAATCTGCTGTTTGGCTATTTGTATTAGTTTTATTTACTTCAGTTTGTGCGACAACAGGTTTTGCCTCTTGTGAAGTGTTTTCTTGTGCAAAGGCAGGTTGAATGACAAATGCGACTGATAAAGCGAATAAGCTTAATAATGATAATGTGTTATTTTGCATAGATTCTCCCATTATATTTCCATTTGTTTTGATCATTTGTTGCAGGTGATGGATTAAATTCTATTTGAGTTAATTCTAAACCAGGGAATTTTTCAAAAAATTCCATCCATTCAAAAGGAGTGAACGGAGATGTGATTGAAAAAACAAAGAAAACATATTCTTGTTGATGATCTGGTTTAGAACCATCAGGATTATTAGGTGGGTCCAAAACGGTATGGCGTTGAAATGTTAAATTCAATTGAGTAGCTTGTTTGATATCTGTTAATTCTTCCCATAATTGTTGTTCGGTATAAATTGGAACAGAAGCTATCAATGGAATGTCATAAAAAACAACCTGCCCATTAGCTGAAGCACCATCACTATTTATTCTTAAGTTAACATTTGTTAATTTGTATTCGTTTAAAGCAGCCTTAATCCAAGCAATACGAGGTTGGTTTTTCCATATCCGCGTATCTCCTCTACTCCAAGAGGTTGTTAATGCACTGTTTGTACAAGAAATAATTCCAAGAGACCATCCTGGGATATTCAATGCTTTTAATTGGTATGCATTATTCCAACATTTGTTTAAAAACGCTTTTGAATCAGGTATTTTTTCCCATGGTTTTGGTTTCTCTGGTGTTGGTTCAACGGGTCTGATAATTTCAGGAATGGGAATTGGTTCGATTTTTTCTTCTGTTTGAATAACAGGTGTAAACACCGTTAACATTGAATAAAAAATAGATATAAACGCAACAACTAGAAAAATACCGATAATCAATAAAACTTGGTTGCGTTTTTTAGCTCCTAACTCCTCAAGACGGACTTTTGTTCTAGCATCACGCACAATTGAATCGATTGTTCTTGATACTGTCCCTTCAATATTCCATTCTGACGGAACGATTTTTAAATCCCAATCAGGAACAGACATCATGGAGTAGAAGGCATCTATTGCTTCTTGTTCTGTTTTAAATAAAACATCATTTTCAGACAAAATAAGATCGTTTCTAATCGCGAGAAAATACCAACCTTCTTCTAATTTAAAAACAGCACATATAGAGGTTTTGTCTGATAAAGCAGATGCAACAGTAGCTGCTAATGATAGTTCGCCTGAACGATGCCCTAAAGAGGTTTTTGCAAGACCGTATTGTGGTGTTGATGTAATACGCAAACAATATAAATCAGAATCAATATCTGTTTCCATTGCTTCGCGGATTTCAGGTGTTGGATTATCTGGGTCTTGTAGTGGTTGCCAAACCAAACCAACCGCATATTTTATTTTGCGAATTGTAACAGTTCCTTTTGCTAAAGAAATAGCATCTGTTTCTGTTTGTTCTATTTGGTTTGTATCTACACCATAATCCTCTGTCATTGGTACAGCTCCTTAAAAATCTCGCATGCGTGCTTCTGGTGAAAGAGGTGACTCTAATACCTCAGGTGTTAATAAAATAACTAAGACATCTCGTGAGTTTTGGCTAATGGCAGAACCACCTAAAAGCCCCATTTTTGCCTTTCCAATGCCACTTGTTGCAGTTGAATGAGATACTTTTTCAAAACCACTTAATACAAGTGTTGAACCTGAACGCATGGCAATTTCTTGAATGAACCCACGTGTTTGGATTTTTGGTAACTGAACAATGGTTGCATCTCCTTCAGGAGCATCTTCTTCATCGCCAGAATCATTATCGCTGTCTGATGATTGTGCTTCGTCATTTTGCCCTGTTCCGTTAGAGCTAAAATTTGTCAGTGATATTAAATCTGTTAAATTCAATGAAAACATTAAAATCAAGTTGCCATGATTAAGAATTCGAGGTAGTACTTCCATCATAAAGCCATAGTTTAATGTATCTGTTTCCATATCAACATCAACACTACGGTCTGAACCGCTACCTGAAGTTGAAACGTTCGTTTCTTTAACATAATTTTCTTGTGTTGTAATTTGAATTGGTGCAACTTTGTTGTTCAATGTTGTTGCACTTGCAGATGTTACCAATGCTGTTTTTCCTAATACAGAAAATGCCTGAATGATTGCTTTTGAATTTGTCCATTTTGAATCTGGTTTTAAAAGCATCATTGACAAGGTACCCGCCGTATCTGCAGCACCTAAAGCGTATGAGCTTGAGAATGTTCCCAAAATGTCAGAGTTTTTGAATACCAAGCCAAGGTCAAAACCGTAATTATCTTGATTTGTAACATTAACTTGTAATACTTTAACACTAATAGCAACTTGACGAGCTAATTTTTGGTTAAAATCGTTAATCCAAGTAGCTGCCTCTTTTATAATAAAAGGACTTGCTGTAATTGTAACAGTCCCAGCAACGCGACTAAATGAAAGTTCTCCATTTTCACCAACAATTTGTTTTAAACTTTGCTCAATGTTATCCCATAATGCTAAGTTTGCAGAAGATGTTAAATTAGAGGACGAATTGGAAGAACTTGAATCTGAACTGCCCATTGTTGCTCCGCTTAAGGAGTTGGTGATACTTGTTTCAACAGGTAGGGCATAAATATTGAAAATGCGTGTTTCTTTTGTATAGAAACTAATTGTTCTATTTTTATAACGCCACCAAACGCCATATCTGTTTGAAATATAATCCAATAATCCGCTTAATGGACCTTCATAATCAACGGGAACTGTCTCAGTTGGCATAGCATCTGATGCTTTTAAACTATCTAAACGAACATGTAAGCCTGTTGCTTCAGAAATTTCATTAGCTAAAAAAGGTAAAGTCGCTTCTTCAGCAATGGTAATTGTCAAAGCATCTTCTTCTTCCATTTCTGCCGGTAATGTGTCTCCTTGAGAGATTTTAACACTACTATTGCCAAGCCAAATATCTTCCTTTGTTCGAACGGTATCAGTTGTTTCTGGTAAATCGGGAATAGTAGCTTGTTGTAAGTGTTCATCCGTCCGTTCTGTAATGGTTTCAATCTTAGCATCTGTTTTTTCAACATATTTGTTGCAAGCAGACAATGATACAGTGGCTACAAATAAGGTCGCTAACATCAAAAATTTAATTGATTTAATCTGCATTTTCATTCTCCTGTGCACTTATGACTAAGACTCTATTTCCTTTATAAAATGTGCCGATAGGGGCTGGTGTTGCTCTCGCAAATGAGCGGATAAATGCGGCAGCAACCTCTGTAAATTTTCCTCTGAAAACGACACCAGCTTCAAGATGATAATCGCGGTCTAATTTCCAAACAACTGTCCATCCCGATGCTTCACCCCATTGTTTTAAAAGAGTACGCATTGTATCACCTGTCTTGGCTTCCCAATCATGAATTTCTTCCCCGTAAGCAAGTTTGTCTTTAAGTGTTGGTTCTCTAAGAGAGGTTTCTTCTGTTACAGTTGTTTGAATTTCTTTTTCAATTTCTGTTTTAAATAATTCTTGTTTACAATCATCCCCATTACAAACGATATCAGCATTTGAAACGGGCTTTAGTGCCAAGTCTTTTTGTTGTTGTTCAAACTCTTTTTGTGCCATCTTTTCTTTGACAGATAAACCTTGCTCAATCATTGGAACTGAAATAGAAACAGGTGCCATATCAACCATATAAGAGGCATTTGTCGACAAGGCTAGCCCTTCATAAGGCGTATAGCTTTGTGCTAAGGTTAGTGTTGGATCTTCATAAGAAACAATACAGGCACTTGGATTTTCAGGAGAACAGATGTTGGGATTAACAGCTTCTGGTGCTTGTGAAGTGTATGTTACAGGCTGTTCTTGTGGAATAACATTTGCATCTTGAGAAAGAGATGCACACCCTGATACAAAACTTAAACCACAGAACAAAAGTCCTGCTATTGTGGTTTGTTTTAAATAATCTTGTCTCATCTAAACTCCTTTTATTACCAGTTAATAACACCTTTTTCTTTTTTTGAACGAGAACGCATGCCGACAGAAGGTTCTTTCTTTACCATACGCAAAATTAAACTATCCTTAGGCCTGTTAACATAATCGATAACCAACTGATGACTTGAAAGCCCTTCATTTGCTAAAATCTTTTGAATAACGAAAAGTCGTTTTTGTTGTAGAATAAGATCGTCTTTACTTAATCTTACTTCTATCACATAGCGTGGATCTTGTAATGCCCTGTATGAAAAGGCTTTCAACCATTTGATGGTTTGTCCTGAAAAATCTGCAGCATTTGGATAAAAAGAAACTTTTAAATCCATTGGCATAATTAAAGGTAAATCCTGCCCAGTTTGTGCAGCTTCCAAAACTTTGTCAGCAAAAATTGAAGAATATGTTTTTAATTTTGGTTGAGCAACAATTTCATCATCTGATATTTTTTTTGATATTTTTTTTGTCCCTCTTAAAGGCAAAAGGAGGGGCTTTTTAGCTCCTTTTTCTAAGGTAAGAGTATTTTCACTTTCATTTGAAACACCTTCTAAAATAGTCGAAATATCATCATTTGCAGGGGAAAAAACAGAATGTTCACTTTTTTTCAATGTCGCAGCACCGCCTTTTCCTGTCTGGCGTTGCGTCGCGTTATTATAAAATTGTCGTGTTTGTTGGGTACTTCCTGTTAATTTTTTTTCAACTTCCATTTGTTCTGAAACAGGAATAAGCTCTGTTTGCTTTATCATAACAACAGGTAATTCTGTTTCGGTTTTTTTTGAAACACTTACAACTTTTTTTGAAGATGTGTTTGCCTTTTTTGTGGGTGAAAATAAGGATTGATCGGTAGGTTCTATCTCTTTTGAGGAGCTACTTTCCTGAGTGGAATTAACCAAATATGTCGGAAGTAAAAAATCTCCCTCTGCTGTAATAGTGGCTGTCTTTTCGCTTTCTTCATCTGCTAATTTTTGTTCGGCTTGTAATAAATCAAGGGAACTTACCTCAACTGGGTCCCCATCTCCTTGTGCTGGTTCAAAAGCATGAGCCTTTGTATTAAAAACGGTGGCGTAATTAAGCAAACTACAAACACATACAAGTAGAAAAAGTTTTTTTTGCCCCATTTTTTATCCCTCTGAAAAATATACAAAATTAATATCTAAACAAATCAGAAAAGACACAATAATCCCCTTTTTTGTTATAGATTATAATTCATCATACAACTTTGAAAATGAAGTTGCAAGTAAAAAAATACGCTTAATAAACAAAAATTTATTTTTTTTGAATGTGGCACAAAAAAAGAAACTTTGCTTGAATGGTTTTTTAGTTTGTTATGTTTTCAAAACCTGTGAGGGGTAAAGATATAATAACCCTTAATCCGCCAAGTGGGCTGGTTGATAAAGTGATATCCCCTCCATGTGATAAAATAATATCACGTGTAATTGTTAAACCAAGACCAATGCCTCCTGTTTCTTGATTTCTAGATTCCTCTAAGCGATAAAAGGCTTTAAAAACATCTCTCCTTTTGTTTGTTGGTATACCAGGACCATTGTCATCAATTGTAATGGTGGCATTTTTGTTTCGAACGCCTAAAACAACAGCTGTTTGCGTTGCATAACGATTGGCATTTGTTAAAATATTGCTAATTGCTCTAGTTAATTCATTTATGCGTCCTGTAAGTGTTATGGCGTTTTCTATATGTAATGATATATTTTGGTTTATTTTTCTTTGTTTTTCAACAAGTTGTTCGATAAGTTCATCTAGTTGGAAGGACTGAGGTGTTTCTTTGCCTTCGCCTCTTGCAAAAGAAAGATAGCCTGTGAGCATTTTTTCCATTTCATTGACATCAGAGATCAGATCATTCGTCGTTTCATCTTTGTTCATCATAGATAATTGCAACTTCATGCGGGTTAAGGGGGTTCTTAAATCATGAGAAACACCAGCAAGCATGGTTGTGCGTTCACTTAAGTATTTTAAAATTCTGTTTCTCATAAGTAAAAAGGCAAGTCCAGCACGTTTTACTTCGGTTGCTCCAGCAGGTTTGAAAGGGATGTCTTGCCCAATACCGAATAACTCAGATGCTTTGGCCAATTTTTCGATGGAGCGAACTTGATTTTTCATAAACAAAAAGGCAATTAAAAATAAAAGAATGGATGAACCGATTGTCCAGCCTAAAAAAACAAGGACGGTTGAGCTGTAAAACCTCTTTTGTGGTATGGTTGCTATTAATACACCTGTGGGCAATTGAATAGATACTAATAATCGTTTATTTTTGACAGGACTCATATGAACAGGATAGTTGATATCTGCCAATTGATTGGTTAAATGAATAACAGATGCATCATCATAATTGAGCCGTTGATTTAAAATAAGTTCTTGCTTATGGAATGAAAGCTTAATTGATAAATTGTGCGATGCTTTTTTGAGTAGTGTTTGGATGCGATTTTCATCTGTTTCTGTTGATATATAATCAGCGATAAGGCTTAATTCACCTGAAATATCTATAGCCAAACGTCTGCTTACTGTTTGCCAATGTCTATCATAAAAAAAGATAAACATAACCGTTTGTAAAAATATTAAAGGCAAAAGAATAATCAAAATAAATCGATAAAACAAGCTTTGGGGCAATAGCCTAAAACGGACGCTGAACAAAGCTTCTTTTAACCAAATTAAAAATCGTTTAAAAATAATGAATGGGGTTTTTTTACTCATTTTGGCACCAAAATATAACCTTGACCACGCAATGTTTGAATACAGATTGGTTTTTTGATATCTGTTTCAATTTTTCGCCGTAATCTTGTAATTTGAACATCGATAGCTCTTAAATTATCTGTTGCAAGAATGGTTGCAATTTCTTCCCGTGAAATAGGATTACCAATCTTGCCAGCTAATATTTTTAATAAATCTTGTTCGGCACCTGTTAATAAAACGGGGATATTGTTTTTTCTTAATTGCCCTGTTTTAGGTTCATAGGTGCAGTCACCAAATAAAATTTCAGTTTTAATTTCTTTTTGATTTTGTCGTTTAAGAATATTATTGATGCGAAGGAGTAACTCTTTGGGTTCAAATGGTTTTGGAAGATAATCATCAGCACCAGATTCCAGCCCTAAAATACGATTATCTATATCCCCCATTGCTGTAAGCATTAAAATAGGGATATCATAGTTGTTATCGCGTAACTCTTTTGTTAATTCTTGGCCATTTTGCCCTGGCATCATAACATCCATAATTAAAAGAGAAAAAGAAAATAATTTTAAAAGTTCTTTGGCATCTTTGGCATTGGCTGCCTCTGAAACTTCAAATTGATTTTCCGTTAAATATTTTTTTAACAATCGTCTGAGACGTGTGTCATCATCAATTACCAAAATGTGAGCGGGAATATTATTCATTATTGCACTCCAAACGATCCCAAATGCGTTTTTCTAATTTTATATTTTGATGGTGGGGCGGTTCTTGAATGAGGGCCTCCATATCCATAACATCTAGTTTGAAAGATTGAATATTCTTTTGAGAATAGTTTTTTTTACGTTTAATTTGTTCGCATAAATGAGCCGCAACCCTTGTGATAAGTGGATAGCCATATGTTTCACCTTGGCCTTTTAAATCGTGTGCAGATTTAAAAAAAGATGTTTGAATAAGGCGAGCTTTTTCTGTTTCATTGAGATATGAAAGGTTGTCTAATATATGATGCATATTTGAAAGGGCGGCTTTCGCTTCTTGCAAAAAAGTCTTTGTTAATGAGTGGATAAGATTTTCAGCTTTTTTTTCAAAAGAGTCGGCTTCTTTTTCTGTTTGAAAAGCGTGATTATTGAAAATATTTTTTGAAATAATTTGATTTGATTTCATTTTCTATCCTCTTAAATATAACTATAACAAAAAAGTAAAAAACCATCAAGCATTTTTTACTTGGTATAAGATAGGCATTTGTTTTTTATTTTAAAAGGGTGTTTATAAGCTTTAAAGCGGTGTTTTGCCCATCGGCAAGGGCTTGTACAACACTAGATGAACCATTTTTACAGTCGCCTGTATAAAATAAGGTGTTATTATATTCTGGAATGCTACTTTGTGATCCAGTTGCTTTGATGATTAAATTAAAATTGTGATGTGTTGATATTTCATTTGTTGGGATTACTTGTTTATTTTTTACGTTATTTTTAACAAGTTTTAGCACAAAACTTTCACCATCTTTAATAATTTCAATTGGGGAATAAAGAGGTTGTATATTGATTTTTGCGTGTATGAGTTGGATATATTCTTTTTCAGACAAACGCATATCATATAAATGTCGTCTAACATACATTACAATGTCTTGAACTCCAAATTCTCTTGCTGTTAATGCACAATCAAAGGCAACATTTCCGCCCCCGATAATAGCGATTTTATTTAGATTTTTATAGTGTTGCGGATTTGTTAGATAGGTGTGATATGAGGTACAAAATTCTTCGCCTTCAATATTTAAATTTTTGGGTAAATCTTCACCTGTTGCAACAATAACATGTGTAAATCCTTCATTAAATAGAGATTCAAAGTTTTCAATTTTTTTATGTTTCTTGATGTTTATTTTATCTAGATTAACCAACGGAGCTAGTTCCTGTTCAATGACTTGCTTTGGTAATCTGTGTTCAGGAATTAAATTAAGAGCTCCTCCAAGTTCGTTTTCTTTTTCAAAAATGGTTGATTTGTATCCATTTTTTGTAAGCGTAATAGCCGCACCAATGCCAGCAGGTCCACCGCCAATAATGGCAACATGTATTTCATTTAATTGCTCTTTTGTTTGAATAATATTTTTATATTGTGACTTTTGAATAATGGTGGCTTGAACTTTAGGGATGTTAATAGCGGTATCAATTTTTGCACGGATGCAAGCTCTCATACAAAGATGTTCGGGGCAAACAAGACCACAAATTTTACCCAGTGGATTTGAATTATAAATAGATTTTGCAGCTTCTTTGAAATTGTTTTCTTTTGCCTTTTGAATGAAATATTGTGGATCGCATTTGACAGGACAAGCTGTTTTGCAGGGTTTAGTCGTACATCCTAAGCAACGGTCTAATTCTGCTTTTAGTTGAATATTGTTTAAATAAAGTTGTTTTTGCATTTTTTATCTCTTGTTTTTTTTCATGGTATATAAATGGTGTGTAAATATCAAGAAGTAAATTTTTTTTGAACATTTTTATTTTTATTTCGTTAGAAAAGATGAGATGATTATAACAAAGGAGAATAAATATGTTTAAAATAAATAAAATAACAGCATTTTCTTTAATTTTTACGTTTTCATTATTAGCTGTTGTTCCAGCTAATGCTGGGTATTATAAAACAATTTATGTTAATGATCCAGTTCCTGCAACAACTGTTATTGTTAATCAGCCAGTTCAAGAACGTGTTATTGTGCAAGAAAAATATGTCGAAACACCAGTATATATGTCTAATCAAGCAGCGACAGTTTTAGGTGTAGGTGCTTTGGTTGGTGGTATAATTTTAGGTGTTACAGCGCACAATCATCACAAGAAAATGCACAAAAAACACCACATAAAACCGATGCCTAAAAAACATCATCGACACAGATAGTTTTATTTAATAGCTATTATAATCGCACTGAGAAAGACAAAAATCATTTGTATAAACGAAAAAAATACAATAGCACTTCCAATGTCTTTTGCCTTTTTTGAAAGGGGGTGAATATCACTTGAAATCCGATCAACAATGGTTTCAATGGCCGTATTCATTAGTTCTGCAATTAAGATTATAAAAAGAGATATAACCATTAAAATTTTAAGTGTAAATGTGACTGGTAGAAAAAGAGTAAGTAAAAATAATGCACAACATATGACGACATCTTGACGAAAAGCAATCTCGCTATTGTAGGTTGCTTTTATTCCATTAAAAGAATAAAAACAAGCATTTATGATATGTTTGATGGCACCTTTTTGTTCAGTCATTATAATTGTCTCCTTATTTCAAACGTAATATATTTTATTCAGAAAAAAATAGCAAGTTTTTGCTTTACTTTTTGTTGTATTTAATTAAAATATAAAAAAAGTGTCATAAAAGGGGCTGAAAATGAAAAAAAAGATTTTTACATCTCTAGCATTTGTTTTTCTTTGTGTTGGTTGTCAAATAAATTCATCTGAAACAAAAAGTGATAAACCAACTGTTATTGAAACGGTTAAGACAGTTTTTATTCCTGCAAATTCTTTGGAAGAACAAATAAAAAAAACGCATAAGCTAGGTATTATTGGTGAGGCCGAACCCGTCTATTTTTTACCAATGAAAAAAGCGATTCTATCCCGCATTGATACAGGTGCTGAAAATTCATCTATTGATGCTAAAAACATTCGTTTGTTTGAGCGGGAAGGGGTTAAATGGGTTTCTTTTGATATTGAAAATAAAAAAAACGGTGAAAGTCAGCATTTTGAAAAAAGGGTTTATCGTGAAACAGTTATTAAAAGGCAAAACGATTCCGAGGAACGAATTGTTGTTTTAATGACGGTTAAAATTGGGACAGAAAAAATCACAGCTCAGTTTTCTTTAGCGAACCGTTCTAAATTTGAATATCAAGGTTTAATTGGACGTAATATTTTAAAAGGGCGTGCAATTGTTGATACTGCGATATCAAAAACACTATATTGATGAGGCTAAAATGTTTAAAAAACGAACAGTTGTAAGGTGGGTATTGTTTTTAGGCTTGATTTTTTCAATGCTCTATGCTGGTTTTTGTATTTATTATAAGCATACATATTTAGATTTTAGCTGGACGTTAGATAAAAAAATTCCTATTTGGACGATTGAATCTCACTTGAAATTTAAGCCAACAAATGAAAACGTACAACTTGTTTTTTCAAGACCAAATATTGATGGAACATTTAAGGTGTTGGATGAAAACATCATTGCAAAAGGGTATCATGTTCAAGAAAATAAAAATAATTTTACACTAATAGCCTCTAATTTAAAGGGGAAACAAAACGTCTATTATCGTATTTCATTATATGATGAACAAGATTTAAAAAGAGTTCCTAAAACAGCTGTTGCACCTAAAATTAAACTCCCGTTGTTAGATGATGAAACATTGCTTGTAGCGAAAGAATTGCTTGTGTTAGCTGACAAATATCAAGGGGATGCGGTTCAAAAGGTTATTGCACTTTTAAATGATGATGAGCCCAATGAATTGGTTCAATCCTTTGTTCCGAAGCGGAATAATCAGAAGGAAAAAGCTGAAAAAATCATCGATTTGTTGTTGCTTCAAAATATGCCAGCTCGGTTAATTCGTGGTGTTAATTTAGTGGAAGGGAAAAAGTCAGTTTCAGCAGATGTGATGATTGAAGTGTTTGAAGCAAAAAAATCAATGTGGCAAGCATATCATATCGAAACAGGGAAAAAAGGCTTGCCAGCTGATTTTATTGTTTTTCAGCGTGGAGATGCCTCCTTAATTGATGTCATTGGTGGTACGGATTCAAGCATTAAGTATTCGGTATTAAAGTCGCTTCATTCTTCTTTTAGTCTTGCAAAACAAAGGGCGAAAGATACAAAGATAGAAGATTTATTTGCATATTCAATTTATAATTTGCCTCTTGACCAACAAAATGCACTAAAATGGTTGATGGTTTTCCCGCTTGCAATTTTTGTTGTGGTTATTTTAAGGAATGTAATTGGTATTAAAACGATGGGAACGTTTACACCAATGTTAATTTCAATGGCATTGGTCCAAACTGGTTTTATAGAAGGTCTTATCTGTTTTTCAATTATTGTGACATTGGGATTGTTGATTAGATTGTGTTTATCACGACTTAATTTATTATTAGTACCGAGAATTTCAGCTGTTGTAATATTTGTGATATTGCTTATTCAAATATTTGCAGTTTTAGGGTATCAATTTGATTGGCAAATTGCCTCATCAGCCTTATTCTTTCCAATCATCATTATTGCTTGGGTAATTGAGCGTGGATCGATTATATGGGAGGAAGAAGGTTTTAAAAATGCGATTAAAGAAGTTGTTTCAAGTCTTGTATCGGCTATTATTATCTATTTTGTTATTGCAAATGAAAGTATTCGTCATATAACCTTTGCGTTTAACGAATTAAATATTGTTATTCTCTTTTTAGTTATGTTGCTTGGAACATATACGGGGTATCGTTTTACAGAACTAAAACGATTTGCACCACTGGTTCAGCCGCATAAAAAGAGCAAAAAAACATCAAGGAGTTAATATGTTTAACCTATTCAAAGCCTTTGTGTTGCCACAACGATTAAAGCAGATTGGTGTTTTGAATATGAATGCACGGAATTTTAGTGTTATTGGGCAATATAATTCAAGACGGCTCTACCCATTAGTTGATGACAAAGTAAAAACAAAAGAACTTGCATCTTCTGTTGGTATTCAAACGCCAAAGTTAATTGGTATTATTCGTGCTCAGTACGAGGTTAAAAATATTTTAAACATTGTTAAAGGCTGGAAGGGATTTGTCATTAAACCTGCCCATGGGAGTGGCGGTAAAGGGGTTTTGGTTATTAAAAAATATACGAAAAATTATTTTAGAACTGCCTCAAATCATGTCCTAACTTTTTCAGATTTGTACCAACATATTTCTAATGTTTTAAGTGGTCTTTACAGTCTTGGTGGACAATATGATGAAGCCTTGATTGAGGAGATGGTTTCATTTTCTGATATCTTTCAAGATTATAGTTTTCAAGGGATTCCCGATGTGCGTGTTATTGTATATCAGGGGTATCCAGCAATGGCGATGATGCGACTTGCGACAAAGGAATCGGGCGGACGAGCGAATTTGCATCAAGGAGCGGTTGGTGTTGGTATTGATATAAAAACGGGCAGGGCGATTGCTGCTGTTCAACATAATAAACCTGTATTACATCACCCTGATACAGGGGCAGATTTGATGACGCTGAAAGTCCCAGATTGGCGTGAACATTTAGAAATCGCAGCCAAAGGGTTTGATATGACAGGTTTGGGGTATTTAGGGGCTGATATCGTGATGGATAAAAATTTAGGTCCCATGATGTTAGAGTTAAACGCTAGACCAGGGCTTGCCATTCAAATTGCAAATCAAAAAGGGCTTGTTCCAATTTTAGAGGAAATTGACCAATATCCACAAAATTTATCCTATCAAGAACGGGTTGATTTTGTGTTGAATAAGCGGTGTTGATATGAAAGAAATCATCGTTGATTGTGACCCTTGGGTAAGACGATGCATTGGCAATTTTGATGGCACTTGGATTCATGAATTTATGCGTTAAAGGGATCACCGTTGTGGCTGGGAATGTTGGTCTTGATAAAACGTATAAAAATGCCATTAAAATTTTGTCATTAGCCAATAGACTTGATATTCCTATTTATAAGGGAGCCTTTCAACTGTTGAAACAAAAACACATTACACTTGAAAATGTGTAAATGGTATTTTAGCTTTAATATAATATACTCCTTTCTTTTTAAAATGGGAAAAATAAATATCTTGAAAATGAAGTGGCACGACAAAAACGCCATTATATCGCCGTGTTATTACCTCTAAATCTCTCAATCTCCCCCAAGCCCGTAAGGGCTACGGCAACCTCTCTCCCCCAAGTGCGTCAGCACTACTTTTACCTCGATATATTGGATGGGTTAAAATGGAGAAGATTGTGTCGGATATAGGGAGTGATTTGATGGGT
>CALARE010000003.1 GCA_937888725.1 uncultured Alphaproteobacteria bacterium
CAGCACCAGTAATCATGTTTTTAACATAGTCAGCGTGACCTGGGCAGTCAACGTGTGCATAGTGACGGTTTGCTGTTTCATATTCAACGTGTGATGTTGAAATGGTGATACCGCGAGCGCGTTCTTCTGGAGCTTTATCGATGTTTGCATAATCAACAAAAGCTGCACCACCTTTTTCTGCTAAAACTTTTGTAATAGCAGCTGTTAATGTTGTTTTACCATGGTCAACGTGACCGATCGTACCGATATTGCAGTGCGGTTTAGATCTTTCAAATTTTTCTTTACTCATTATTATTTTCCTTAACTGATCAGTGTTAAAAAATGAAAATCCCACGATGGGATTTCGTTAAATGGAGCGGGTGAAGGGAATCGAACCCTCGTAGTCAGCTTGGAAGGCTGGAGCTTTACCATTAAGCTACACCCGCACATCAGTCGGGTTCGTCCTTGGTGGAAGGGGAAAGATTCGAACTTTCGTAGACATAAGTCGGCAGATTTACAGTCTGCTGCCATTAACCACTCGGCCACCCTTCCATCTTTCGGACGGACAACTTACACCAACCTCTGTGCAAGTAGGGCTATTATGCCTCTAAAAAGTGAACTTGTCAAGCACTTTTTTAAAAATTTAGTAACTCTTTATTTTTTATAGCAAAATAATCCCTTTTAAGAAATTATTTTAACCTTTCGAGCAATTCTTTTTCCACTTCAGGCGTCAAATCATATTTAAGAGCCAATGCTTTTTCATACTGACTAAGAGCTTCACGCTCACGACCAAGTGCTTTATAAATATCGCCTAAATGCATATTTGCAACGGAACTAGCCCCCATTAAATCTACAGCCTTTTCCGCTAAAACCAAGGCATCAGCATATCGCTGTTTCTTATAATATGCTAAAGCAAGCGAATCCATAATTTCTGGTGCGTCTGGCTGTAATTTATGAGCCTTTTCCAAGAAAAGCGTCGCTTCATCAATATGCATATCCCTTTCAAGCCAAGCATATGCCAAATAATTTAACACAGAGGCATCCTCAGAATTCAACATTAAACAAGCTCTCATATTCTTCTCAAATTCTGAAAATTTATTTTCCTTTAAATAGCAAACACCTGTTTCAAAATAGATATCTTGCATATTTGATATACCCATTTTTTCCAACAAAGAAATTGTTTTATTATAAAATGGCAATGCCTCTTTACAGTTACCCATTTCCTTATGACTATTTGCTATCAAAGAATTTAACATAAAATTATTTCTATTTCTAGAAAGCAAGTCATTAAAAACTCTTAATGCCTCAGAATAATTTTTTTCTTTCAAATACAAGTTACCTTGTTTATAAAGTATAATATCTGAACGATTAGAATCACGCCATAATTCGCTATAAATACGGTGTGACGTTGCATAATATCCCAATCTTTCCAAACTTTCAGCCAACCATATTTTAGCAAGATTATGTTTGTCATTCAAATATAGTGAAACATTCACTATAAATGCTGCCAGTTCATATCGCTCAGACGCATTTATCCCCCATGAATAAAAAAGCTCCGATATCCCTTCAGCTGGCGTTTTAATTGCTGGCATTCCTACTTGCTCAATCACATCATGAAGCAAAGGCGATTCATCTAATACTTTTGTGTATTTTAATAAAAATCGATTATTAATACTCCATTTTTTTTGTCTTTCAAAAAATTCACGCCCAGATACAAGAGCCGTCCAAGAAGCAATTCCTGAAATATCAGCTATTTTTGCATAATATTTTTCAGCCTCTTGTGTATCACCCAAATAATCCAAAATCATAGCGGTGTGATATATTCTTAAATGCGTTGAAAACTCATCCTTTCCCATTTTAGATAAAATATCAAGTGCAGCCTTTTTATCTTTTAAACCAGCATACACCCACGCAAGTAAAGGACGCTCATATAAATCTTCGATTTTATCTTTATCCGTATGTAATATTGTCTTTGCCCGTTCATAATTTTGTTCTTTAACCGCTTGGGCAATCTTAATATATCGTGAAAAAAAGAACTGAGAATCATTGTTTGTATCACCTGTATAAAAATCAAGCAACTTATCAACATTTCCATACACCCCTTCTAACAGATATAAATCTTTTGCCAATTTAGGATCTTCTGGATCTGCATGATATGCTTTTCTCAAATAAAACAGACTCTCCTCAAAATTTCCATCTTGCTTTGCGGTCATACCCGCCCAAAAGGCACCAATATTGATATCATTTGGCACTGCACGTGTTGTTTTAAAAAAATTTTTAAATTCTTCAAGTTCTGCATCTACAGCTTTTGCCTGTACAATTGATGTGGTGTGATTTAACCAATCTTCCATCTTGTTTGATACAGATTTATGAAAAAACGCACTTAAAAGAACACCACAAGCAATAAAACCATAAAATAACTTTTTCATCTTATCATCCCACCCATTAGAAAAAACTTTACTTTTTATGTTATTTTATGTTATCATCATTTTATAAAAAAAAGAAGAAAAAAATGAATAGCTATACAATTTTAAAATGGTACCAGTTGTCAAACATCACAGAAATCATTGGTGAAATTGCCATTGATCGTTTTGAACTGTTAAAAAAACAACAAGAAGAAAGAGTTTCAACTTCTTTACTTTCAAATGAAAAACAAATTGAACCCAAACAAACCCTGCAAGAACTTACATCTTCTTTTGTTGCTCAAGCTGAACAATTATCTAATCAATGTCAATCTATTGCTGAATTAAAAACAGCACTAAATAGTTTTGACGCAATTTCTCTTAAGAAAACAGCTCTCAACACCTTTACTGGTGTTGGAAAAGAAACAAATCCACTTGTTTTTTGCGTTTTTGATGCTCCTAAAGCACCAGCAGATAAATCAGGAAATTTATTTGATGGCCCTAATGGTATATTGATGCAAAAAATGCTTGCAGCAATTCAATTATCTTGCCAAAACAGTTTTATTGCTCCTTTCATTCCTTGGCGTTTGCCTGGGGATAGAAAACCAACACAAACCGAAGAATGTGTTTGTACCCCATTTTTAAAAAAACAAATAGAGTTAACCAATCCAGATTTTATTCTTGCTTTTGGTTCACTTTCAACTCGTGTATTGTTTGGTGTTGAAAGCATTTCAAAAGCAAGGCAACAAAAATTGTCCTATCAATTAAAAAATAAAACCATTCCTGCTATTGTAACATTTGGACCAGATTTGGTTTCTGTTTCACAAACATCTCGTAAAAATGCATGGGATGACCTAAAAAAATTGGCACAATTAATACAAGAAAAAATATCAAACTAACAGAAGGAATTAAAAAAATGCTTGATATCAAATTTATCCGTGAAAACCCTGATATTGTCAAAAAAACATTGGCAGAAAAATGTTTAACATTAGATGTCGATGAACTCTTGGCAATTGATAAAAAAATCATTCAAATCAAACAATTGATGGAAGCTGAGTTACAAAAAAGAAATGCTTTAAGCAAAGAAATGCCTAAAGCGAGCCCTGAAAGAAAAGAAGAAATTAAAGAACTTTCAAAAAACTCTGGCCAACAAGCGGCTAGCTATGCTGAAGAGTTAAAACCACTCGAAGAACAATTTAAATCAATGATGGGAATGACACCAACTATCCCTGCGCCAGATGTTCCTCGTGGCACAAGTGAAGATGAAAATGTTGTTATCCGACAAGTGGGCGAAAAACCAACGTTTGATTTTGAATTAAAAGATCATGTTGAATTGATGGATTTAAATAACTGGGGTGAATTTAAAAAAATATCTCAAATTTGTGGCAGCCGTACTGTTGGTATTAAAGGTGAACTTCTTCAATTAGAAATGGCATTATGGCAATTCACAATCAACAAGTTAATGACAAAAGGTTTTACTGTAATGAGCGTTCCATCACTCTCCTTTGAGAACGCATTTTATCATACAGGCCACTTTCCTTTTGATTATGACTCTGTTTATTCTATTCCAAAAGACAATCTTTATTTAGCAGGAACCGCTGAGGTTATTTTAAACAGCATTCATGCTGGAGATATTTTAAAAGAATCAGATCTTCCCATTATGTATGCGGGATTTTCCCCTTGTTTTAGACGTGAGGCGGGTGCAGCTGGAAAAGACACTCGTGGACTTATTCGTGTCCATCAATTTAGTAAAGTTGAACAATATATTATCTGTAAAGCTGATGTAGCTGAATCGGATAAAATGCACCAATTTATCTTACAAAATGCTGAAGAAGTTATGCAAGAAATGGAAATCCCATACCAAATCATTGCAAATTGTACTGGTGATATGGGGGCTGGAAAATATCGTATGAATGATATTGAAGCATGGTGTCCAGGACAAAATCAATACAGAGAAACACATAGCTGTTCCTCCTTATTAGATTGGCAGGCAAGACGGACAAATATCCGCTATCGAGAAGATGAAACTGGCAAGGTAAAATATGCTTACACATTAAACAATACAGGTCTTGCAACACCGCGTGTACTCGTTGCTTTTATTGAAAATCATCAACAAGCAGATGGTTCCGTTCGTATTCCCAAAGCACTCCAACCTTATATGGGTGGTAAAACAAAAATCGGCGGAAAATAAAAATTTTCAAAGACTAAAAAAGGCGGTTTTAAACCGCCTTTTTTATGTTTATTAAGGTATTAATCTGATTTGTAGATTAAGCTTGACTTCTTGTTGATCACCATTGCAATATAAAACACCAAATTTATGCCTTGTTGTACTTGGTGTATCTAAGTATGCATTATTTAGCAAATACGTTTTTAATTCATTCAACAATTTTTGATGAAAGGGATTTGCAATTTACTTTAAACGATAAACGAAAAGAGAGATTGATTTTAGACTTTACATTTCTATCATTTTAATATAAAATCAAGAATGGACAAGGTGATGTCTTGTCTGAGGTGTGGAAACCTCTGAGCATGCGTCATAGTGTAATGACGTAAAATTTTGCACGCTTTTCAGTCTTTATGAGACTGGAAGGCGGTAAAATAAGCGTTTACGCAAATATATCGCACTATTTCATGCTAGTAGTTTCCAACTTCCAGTCGCCCTCATCAGGCGATTTATTTTTTATTTAAAAGGAAGTTAAAATGAAAAAAATATTATTATTGGGGGCTATTTCTCTCTTTTGTTTAAATGCAAATGCACAAACAAACAGTAACAATCTAAAAACATATATGAGTGGAAAAGTTAAGTATGTTATGATGGACGCTGATGTAACATATCGAGATTTTTATGGGACAACGATGGATGAAGATGTTGCAGGGGCAAGTATTGCACTTGGTATGTCTTTAAACAATCGTGATACGGGGCTTTTTCGGTTTGAAGCAGAATATAACAAAAATGATGTTTCAACAAAGCAATATTCAAACTCTATAGATTTAGAACTTGACACACAAGCCGTTATGTTTAATACATATTACCACCTACCAACAGGTTCAGCATTAACCCCATATATCGGGTTTGGCTTTGGTGCTGCACATGTGAAAGGAAAAGCCTCTCGTATTGGTGAGATAAAAAAGACAAATTTTGCTTGGCAAATGGGAACTGGTATATCCTATGATCTAACAGAAAATTTTGCATTGGATTTAGGATATCGATATATGGATTATGGTGATTTTGAAAAATATGGCGTCAATATAGACACAAGAACTCATGAATTTTATACAGGGATTCGTATATCATTTTAATATAAAAAGGGGGTGGATATCCACCCCTATCTAACATTTCATATCAACTAATTCCTTTATCGTATGTTTGAGTAATCCAATCGCCCAACGCAAAATAAGAATACCACCCAATACACCAACAATAGAATCTAAATATAGAATGTTATAAAATTTACCAATACACAAAGCTATAATTGCCAAAACAGATGTGAGTGCATCTGCCAAAATATGGTAATAAGCTGCTTTAAAATTATAATCATCTTTGTCATGATGATGGTGTTTCCCATTATCGAGATGAGAATGCTCATGCCCCATAATCAAAATACAAACAACATTCACAATCAAACCAATAGTCGCAACCAAAATTGCTTCATCAAACAAAATTTTCATTGGATTAAAAACACGTTCAAACGCCTCAACAATAATCCAAAATCCAGTCAACCCCAAAAATAAAGAGCTTGTATATGCTGCAAGTGTCCCGATTTTATGTGGACCATTTGGAAATAGTGGTGATTGTGCAAAAGTTCGAATCAAAATATATGCAACAAAGGTTAAACCAAGTGCTAATACATGCGTCCCCATATGGTAACCATCTGCTAACAATGCCATTGAATGTGTAAAATAACCATATGTAATTTCAGCCACCATAGCAACAAGTGTAAAAAGAATCACAATAAGTGTCTTTTTTTCATTTTTAGCCGTGATATTATGTTGATGTTGATGCATTGCTAACTCCTTTTAAATAACCATAGCTTAATTTTATTTATATCACAATGAAAAGTTGCTTTCCAGATAAATTAAATCGCCCAAGATTATGCTTGAGCGATTGTATATTATTAAAAATTATATCTTACAAAACATCTTTTAATTTTGATAACGAATCAACAGCAATATCTGGCTTAATTGACTCAAACTCAGGAGTATTTGGATTTGTCCAAACAAGAATTCCTTTCCCATTTGAATAATTATGCCCCATTGAAATATCCGCTTTGCCATCACCAATAGAATATATTTCATTAGGGGTATATCCTTGAATAGCTGAATCCGTAAATTCTTTAGATGGTTTATCATTATCAAAATCTTCGGCACCAACAATCTTATCAAAAAAAGAAGTCATACCCAAAGTTTCAACCTCATTACGCAAAATGTTACCAGCTTTATTACTTGCTAATACATTAATATATCCTTTATCTTTAGCATATTGCATAATTTCTTGTGCACCATCTTTTAATGTAATTTCAGCGGCACTTTTTTCATATGCAGCAAGGAATATCTTTCTTGCTTCAACCGCATTTTCAGCCCCCACCAAATTGGCAATCAAATTACGACCTGATGTATTCATTGCAATTTTTGCGTCATCAGCTGTCCATGGTTCTAAATTATATGCTTGACGCATCACATTTTGAGCTGCCAAAATTGCCCCAAAAGTGTCAACCAAAGTATTATCCCAATCCCATAAAATTAATTTTGTCATTATACCATACTCTCCTTTCCATAAAAAAAAGCACCCTTAAGTGCTTTTAATTTTTTGTGGCAACATGTAAAACTTACATTCCTTTAACAGCTGCAGCCAAACGAGAAATTTTGCGAGAAGCTGTTTTTTTATGAACTGTATTTCTAACACCTGCACGAGCCCAAGCTGATTCAGCTACCTTGAAAGCTGCTTGTGCAGCTTCTTTATCCCCAGCTAAAATAGCAGCACGAACTTTTTTAGTTGCTGTTCTAACTGAGTTTAAACGATCAGCATTAACTCTTTCTTTTTTAGTGTTACGTCTTACACGTGTTTTTGCCGATTTAATATTGGCCATATTTATATTCCTCAATTGAAAAATTTTAAATTTAGGGTTTTCTTATACTACAAACGAATCAAAAAGTCAAGCAATTTTATCAACTTTTGCCAAGAAATGCCTTTTAACACTATCTATTATCTGTTAAAAATATTTCAAATCTAACTTTTGCTGGTTTTTTATTCTTTAAAATAACAATATTTAACGTGTCATTTTGACGAACAAAAGACCCTGTTTCAACCTTTTTCCAGCCCATTTGGGGTAAAACATTTTCATAAAACAAAAGAACATCATCCCCCGTCTTATTTTTAATTATACCATCGAGTGAAAGAACCTGTCCAGTTGGCGTATCAAAATCCATCTGTTCGCTGACACTCATTTTCATTCCATCCATTAAAGGAATATCACTTGTATTTGTCAGAAAAGAATTATCTGCAAAAACAGGATTTATAAAAATGCTTATTAAAAGAAAAAACACACCCACAAAATGCATTTTCATTACATTCTATCACTTTCAGAAAAATGAGTCGTTGATGTATTTTGAGATTTATTCTTAGCATCCAACATAGGTTCTGGAACCTTAACTTCTGGAGCAACAAATTTAATACCTAACATGTCATCAATTTCTTTATTAATTTGTTCAAGTTTCGCCTTTTTTTTATCCAATTCTTGACTAAGAACTGCCAAACTATCCGTTTTACGCTGTGTTAAACTTGGCAAAATAGCTTGAATAGATTGCGTCGCCATATCAATATCAGTTGTTGACAAAAGTTGCTCTAATGTTAACGCCATTTGTTCTGCTTTTTTATGCCCATGTAAAGCGGCTAAAAATGCCCATTTATAAGCAGCTAAATCATTTTGCAAAAAAACAATCCCTTTATTGTACATTTGTGCCAAACGATATTGTGCATCAACATGCCCTTGCAGTGCTGCAGATAAAAAGCAATATGCAGCATTGTTTTTTTCTTTCCCTTTTTCAAGTAAAAATGATTCACCATAATCATACAATTCATCAGGTGTTGGTAAGAACACACCACCCCTTGTTTCATCAAACTGACCATCACATTGCAAAGGGATATCAAGCTGTTCCCCATTTGCATCATATGACCAAAACGCTGTTTGAGCTTTCAAGTTAATTGATACATAGCAACACACTATAAATAAAGTTAGTTTTAAAAATTTCATTGGCTATCCTTTATTTTAAAAACATCACTACATAAAAGATAAAATTTTTTTTATCATATAGCAAGTTAAAAATAAACCTCTTAAAAAAAAGCACTACTTTTTATCAAATTTTCCACCATGTTAAAATACTAACACCTTTTAACGGAACATCTGTTGGCATTGCAATTGTGTTTTGATACATATATCTGTGATACGGTGTATACCAATGAGGAATGACAATATGCTCATTCAATAAAACCCTATCTAAAGCGTGAACGGCTGTTATTAATTCATCTTCACTTCCTGACTGGATAATCGTTTCAATCAAAGAATCAATAATCGGGCTTTTAATACCACTATAATTCATTGAACCATGACTATCGGCAGCCGACGAACTCCAAAAATAACGTTGTTCATTCCCTGGTGACAAAGATTGCCCCCAAACGCTTACAATCATATCATATTCAAAAGTATCGAGTCGATTTTTATATTGCAATAAATCAACTATACGGATAGTTGCTTGAATCCCCAATCGTTTTAATTTTCCAACAAAAGGCAATGTGATTCTTTCCCAAGCAGCTGCAGAAGCCGTATCGATTAAAATTTCAAAAGTAAACAATTCGCCATCTTTTTCTAACAAACCTTTATCATTAACCTGCCACCCCGATTCTTTTAATAATTCCATCGATTGATATAAACGCTCCCGAGCATTACGCCCATCTTTTTGATACAATGGTTCAAAAACAGATTTATCCAACTGTGATTTAAAAGGTAACAAAAGTTTTAATTCTTTTTCATCAGGTAAAACGGGAGCTTTTAGGTATGAATTATCAAAAAAACTTGTTGTTCGTGCATATAAACCATGAAAGAGATTTTGATTCATCCAATCAAAATCAAAGGCTAAAGAAAGAGCTTTTCGCACATTTTTATCTTGAAACAATGGTTTTCTCAAATTAAAAACAAACCCCTGCATACCGCTTGGCAAATGATACTCAAAACTTTTGAGCTTAATTCGTCCATTGAGAACATTTTTTTCTTGTTGAAAATTTGCCCATTTTTTAGCCTCATTTTCAAGACGCACATCAAATTCGCCCGCCTTAAAAGCCTCTAATGCAATGGTCGTATCACGATAATAATCAAAATGAAATTTATCAAAATGATAAAAGCCTTTATTCACGTTTAAATTTTTTGCCCAATAAGAGGGATTTTTTTGATAGGTAATTGAACGCCCAGCATTAAACGTTTCAATAATATAAGGCCCACTTGAAACTGGTATATCCAAAGATGTTTTATCAAAATCCCGTTCTTGCCACCATTTTTTAGATAAAACAGGTAATTCGCCCAAAATAAAAGGCAATTCACGATTTTCAATATCCTTATAAAAATAAAAAACAATCGTATTTGCATCTTTAACTTCCACACGTTCAACATCCCGATAATAATAACGATATGTTGGAGCTCCTTTTGTTTTTAATATTTCAAATGAAAAAGCAACATCATCTGCGGTAATTGAAGAACCGTCATTAAAAGTTGCTTTAGGATTAATATGAAAAGCAACGCCTTGATTTTTTGGCAAAATTGCTATCCCATCAGCTATTAACCCATAAAGAGAAAAAGACTCATCCGCACTTTGTTTCATAAGAGAATCATGTGTTAAACCAATTCCTGCGGGGGAAATACCATTAACCGAGAATGGATTAAAAGAATCGTACGAACCAAATGATGCCTGTTTTAATGTACCACCATCTGGTGCTGAAACATTCACATAATCAAATGCCAAAAAACCATTTTTATACTTTGGCTCACCATACATTGACACCGCTGATTTAAAAGAATAATTTTCAGCCCATGATATAAATGAAAAAAATACAAGAAATAAAAATAATACGATTTTTGAAATAACAGGCAAAATCAAGCAAAAATTCCTTTTCAAATGAACGAACAAATATTTCGTTTTTGTTAAAAACAGATAAAATACTAGACTTTTTTGAGTATAATCTCTATAATATGAAAAATCAAACTATTAAAGGATAAAAAATGCAATATTTAGATTTTGAACAACAAATACTTGAAATTGATACCCGATTAGCAGATGTAAATGCTGATGTAACCCGCTCTGATACTGAGAAAAAGGAAGAAACATCTCGTTTGATAAAAAAGAAGGAAAAGACCATCGAATCCATTTACACAAACTTAACGCCATGGCAAAAATCCGCCGTTGCACGTCATGAAAACAGACCTCACACATCTGATTATATTAATAGTATTTTTCAAAATTTCTCTATTCTTTCTGGGGATAGAGCTTTTGCAGATGACAAGGCTATTATTGGTGGGTTTGCCGAATTTGATGGGCAAACCGTTATGGTTATTGGGCACGAAAAAGGGCACGATACCGAAAGTCGCCTTGCTCACAATTTTGGTATGGCAAAACCAGAAGGATATCGAAAAGCTATTCGCTTAATGAAACTTGCTGAACAATTTAATGTACCAGTTATTACATTGGTAGACACAGCTGGAGCATTCCCTGGGATGGAGGGGGAAGAACGCGGTCAAGGACAAGCAATTGCAGCATCAACAGAAGCATGCCTTGATTTAAAAGTTCCACTCATCTGTTGCATTATTGGTGAAGGGGGATCAGGTGGTGCAATTGCTCTTGCCTCTGGTAATAAAGTTTTAATGCTAGAAAATTCTATTTATTCCGTCATTTCACCTGAAGGGTGTGCCTCAATTTTATGGAAAGATGCAAAAATGGCATCTAAAGCGGCAGAAATTCTTAATTTAACTGCTACAGATTTACTCCGACTTGGCATAATTGATGAGGTTGTTCCAGAACCATTGGGCGGTGCACATCGTTACCCACAAGAAACGATGGGTGCACTTGCAAGTGCGATTAAAAAACATCTTGATTCGCTAAAATCGCATACACCTGATGAATTAAAAACGATGCGCCATGACAAATTTTTAGCCATGACACGCTTACCTGAGGAATAAAATTCATCGTACCAACACATGAAAAAGTAATCTAAAGATTTTTTTCCTTTTAAAAAGTGGGAAAAATAAATATGTTGAAAATGAAGTGGCACGACAAAAACGCCATTATATCGCAGTGTTATCTCTCAATGTCCCAAAGTGCGAAAGCACTACTTTAACCTCGATGTAATGGATATGTTAAGAGCCAGCGTAAAATAGCCAAATATAGATGGAATCACCGAGCGACTAGTACAT
>CALARE010000004.1 GCA_937888725.1 uncultured Alphaproteobacteria bacterium
CATTTGGCTTAAGTTGTTTACTTCTTTTAAAGTAGGGCTTTTGTTTGCTTCTTGAACGCGACGCTGGAGTGCCTCTGAAAAGCCATCGTAAAGAGAGCATCGATCTCTTTTCCTATTTCCCATATCCAAATAGACAACATATTCCTGACCCTGGGGTGTTAATTCTTTAATCTTTTCAATGTCTTCTGGAGAACGATCTTTTTTTGAAAGCAAGGTTAATAGTTGAAGGCCTTTTTTTTCATTAGGAGTTATTATTTCATATTGATTTGAGTTAAGTTGTTCTGTCATTTGAATAAATCCTTTTTGGGTTGGGGAAGGGGGTTAAGTGTTCCGTTGATTGGTAAACTTTTGATTTAAAATGGCAACGGTTTTTTGGATGTTTTTAGATTGTTGTATGAGTTTTTTCTTCATCTCATTTGGACTATAAACATGTATTGAATGTGCCAAAAAGACCAATTCTTCTGCCATATGGTCTAAGTCTCGCATGGTTGTTGATATTGTTTCTTGATAGGGCATTTGGCTTAAGTTGTTTACTTCTTTTAAAGTAGGGCTTTTGTTTGCTTCTTGAGGGACAAGTTGGATTTCCTCTTTAATTGACCGAAACGTACTTTCCCCTAGGTTTTTTTGAGAAGGGGTTGAAACAGGTCGTCCCCTTCCTAAATAAGAGAAGAGTTCGGGGTGTTTATCTTCAAGCTTCATTTTATCTTTCTTGTTTTCATCTGTATGTTCTAAGTGTTGCGTGGTTGTTGGTATTGTTCCTGGGCCTAATAAGTTGTTCACTTCTTGAATGCGACGCTGGATTGCCTCTGAAATGCCAGGGTAATAAAGAAAGAATCCAGGCTCTTTGATCCTATCTCCCACATCCAAATGGATAACATATTCCTGACCTGGGGGTGTTAATTCTTTAATCTTTTCAATGTCTTCTGGAGAACGATCTTTTTTTGAAAGCAAGGTTAATAGTTGAAGGCCTTTTTTTTCATTAGGAGTTATTATTTCATATTGATTTGAGTTAAGTTGTTCTGTCATTTGAATAAATCCTTTTTGGGTTGGGGAAGGGGGTTAAGTGTTCCGTTGATTGGTAAACTTTTGATTTAAAATGGCAACGGTTTTTTGGATGTTTTTAGATTGTTGTATGAGTTTTTTCTTCACCTCATCAGAGTTGTAAACTTGTGTTGAATGTGCCAAAAAGGCCAATTCTTTTGCCATATGGTCTAAGTGTCGCATGGTTGTTGATATTGTTTCGTGATAGAGCATTTGGCTTAAGTTGTTCACTTCTTTTAAAGCGGTTTTTTGCCCTTTTTGAGGGACAAATTGGATTTCCTCTTTAATTGACTGAAACGTACTTTCCCCTAGGTTTTTTTGAGAAGGGGTTGAAACAGCTTGTTCTTCTAAATGAGAGGTGATTTCATCTTCAAGTGTGATTTCATCTTCCTTGTTTTCATCTGTTTGAGAGGAAATCATCTTGTCATCTGAAACGGCAAATATTTTGCTAAGATCGTCAGGAGAGTATCCATGTATATCTTTAATCATTGGATCAGCCCCAGCATTTAATAAAGCCTTAATACTGTCTTCATAGAAATACATATGAGCAAAGTGTAAAGGTGTTTTGCCATACACATCTTGTACATTCACATTTGCCCCTTTTTCAATCAAGGCTTTAACATATTGACTGTGATTATTCATGACAGCCATATGCAATGCTGTTTGATGGGGAAGATTATCTCTGTTCCTATTTCTCATATTCAGATTGATGCCAGAGCCATGAGGCAAGGATAATAATTCTTGAATCTCTTCATGGTCATCTGACGAAAGATCTTCTTTTGAAAGCAAGGCGATGAGTTGAAGGCCTTTTTTTTCATCTTGAGTTGTTTTTTTATAAATTTGTAAATGCATGAGTATGAGCTTCCTTTCTTTGATAAGAGTTAATCTTCTTTTTGATGGGGATGTTTGCCTTGTAAAATAAAGGCAAGTTTTAATAAATTATCCCCAGCTTTGTTGACAATTTCTTTGATCGCTTTGTTATTTTTTTCTTGATAAAGGGTTGCTAAAACAGCCAAAGGTTCAAGCACTTGACCTAATTTTTTTGTTTGCCAAGATCGCTCATATGAACTCAGAAGATGTAAGTTTAATTTTTTTGCTTGTTTAATAACATTCCCATAACGACTTGATGCTTCAACCATGAGCGTTAAAAACATCATGGGGGTGTAACCTTCGGTATTCTCAATAAAAGGATTGGGGTTATATTTACGCAAAAGTGTTGGAACCGTTAAATCACAAGCAACACCATTTTTAGCAAATTTAATTTCATCAATTTTCAAACACAAAACATGCAACAAAGTGGAATTGTCCAAATCCTTAATGGGGTGGTCAATGTCCATTCCTTGTTCTAAAAGGTTTTGAATTTTAAGGGCATATTCTTCAATTTTTTCTCTTTTTGTAAAATGATGTAACCGCATGACAGCCGTTTCATATTTTTTGATAAGGTCGGCATTTTGTGTTGATACGGTTGTATCGGTTTTACCCTTTGTTTTGAGGGCGGATTTTTTAGCCTGTTTTTCTTTTGAAACGTTGGCAGTTGCTTTTTCTTCCCCATTGTTTTCAATGACAGAGATGGGATTTTCTTTTCCCTCTTTATTCTGTGTTTCAAGTCGTTCTTTTAACAATCGAACAATAAGATCCGATTTAATCCGTTTTTCATCCCAAGTGGGGGTGTCAATCGTGATAAATTTTTGTCTTGAAATGGCCTCGTCCACCATCTTTTGTGTCACAATTAAACGTGGGTCAGCCAAAAGCAGTTTTAAAATATCAACTTGTTGCGTTAAAATCGCTTTTGACACAGGGTCGCCCTTTGTTACATCAGCCCCATTTTTAAGCAAAAATTCAACCCTCTCTTTATCCAAATGAGAAATGGCAGTGTCAAGAACAGGTGTTTTGTTTGTACCACTTGGCGCATTCACATCAGCCCCGTGTTCGATTAATAACTTTGCAATATAAGTGTTATAGCTCAAAATAGCGGTGCTTAACAAGGTGTTGCCTTGAACATCTGTTACGGTCACATCAGCCCCTGATTTAATCAACAATTCTGCCACGCTTGAGCGAGCGTAAGTCAAGGCATATTGTAAAGGGGAAAGATTGGTTTTTTGATTTTTTTTATTCACATTAGCACCATTTTGAATCATCAAATCCACAAGCTCACGCAACCCCTTTTTTGAAGCATAAATTAACGCTGTTGACCCTTGGTTGGAAAGGGTGGTCTTGTTGTGAATAAGGGATAAATCAGCCCCTTCTAAAATCAGCTTTTTCGCTTTTGTTTGGTCGACAACGTTATTTGAAAGAACTTTTAAAAGTTCGACACCTAATTCGTAATCAGTCATTTTTTATCCTCCATTTTGATTTGTTTTTTGTGTGGTAAGGGATGTGTTTTTAACCCTAGCTTTTTGAATCAAAACAGGTTCTTGTCCACAAGAAAGGGTCCATTCTTTCCAAAAATTTTGCATTTCACGATTGAAGAATGATGTGCCAGCCTCATCAGCGGGGGTATTTCCTTTCCCATTTTTGATTGTGGTGTCAGCACCAGCATCAAGAAGAAGTTGAACCGTATTTTTGCGTCCAAATTTAGTCCCTATGTGTAAAGGTGTATTGCCTGTTGATGTTTGAGCATTTTTGTTAGCACCTCTATTTAAAAGGAGTTTTATTATTTCAATATGGCCGTTTTGAGCCGCCTCATGCAAAGGGGTCGTTAATAAGTTGTCCACAGCATTCACATCAGCCCCAACATTGAGGAGGAATTGAACACTGGCGATGTCCCCATTTAAAGAAGCAATATGCAAAGGGGTTATGCCTTTTTTCGTTTTGGCATTTATGTCTACCCCATTGGCAAGTAACAAACGCAGAGCTTTTATATGCCCATTTTTAACAGCTAAGTGTAAAGGCGTGTTCCCGTCATTATCTGGCACATTTTTGTCAGCATGATTTTGGATAAGGTTTTGTATCATGCCAACATGCCCTATCGATGCAGCGTTATGTAAAGGTGTTGACCCAAAAAAATCTTTTGCATTCACATTGGAACCTATATAGACAAGGTATTGACTGGAGTTGCTATCTCCATTAGAAGTTCCAACATGTAATGGGGTATTCCCATACCAGTCTTTTGTCTGGATATTGACACCATATGCAAGCAAAAGCATAACGGTTTCAAATTGCTTGTTCTCAACAGCCAAGTGTAACGGTGTTTTGCCAGAGCTATTTTGTGCATTTTTGTTAGCTTTTAGATGGATGAGAACGTGAATAATTTGCGTATACCCTTTTTGACAGACGAGATGCAAAGGCGTGTTCCCATCTTGATCTTTGACACTTAAATCAATTTCATCTGGATGCTCAACTTTTAGTAATTTAATAATTTTATGTTGAGCCTCTTTAGAAAGCGTTTCCCCTTCTGTAGAAAGGATATTCAACAATTCAATGCCCAATTCTTTCGGTGTTTTAAATAATAAAGGAGAGGGGTCATTTTGACTATAATCACAATTTGTTAGAGCAGGGGCAACATCTGTTTTTTGCGTTTCTTGAGCATCAGTTTTGAGTGAAAAAAGATGAGCAATTTCCGTTCTATTATTTTCAACAGCTATGTCTAAAGGTGTTTGACCTAAATTATTTTTCACCTCTTTATCAGCACCAACGTTTAAAAGTATTTGAACAATATCTAAAAAATCATATTTAACAGCTAAGTGTAAAGGCGTTTCATTTAAAGCGTTTGTTGCATTAAAATTGGCACCATAGCTTAACAATGTTTTGACAATGTTATCTTGATTTGTGATACAAGCTAAATGCAAAGGCGTGTTCTCATTTTTGTCTTTTGCATTTACATTAGCCCCGAGGGTAATTAAGCTCATGACAGCGTCGATATGATAACTTGTAATTGCCGTATGTAATGGTGTTTCCCCATCATTATTTTTTGCTTCAAACTGGGCATCTTTTTGAGCGAGGAGTTGAATAATTTTTGTACTCCCTTTCCATGCGGCTGTATGCAAAGGTGTATCTCCATGGTTTTTTGTTGCCTTGTTCACATGAGCTCCCATTTTAAGAAGGAGTTTAATCATCGTGATATCCTTGTTTAAAGTGGCAATGTGCAAAGGGGTATGCCCATTTGTATCTGTTTCGTTTAAATCAGCCCCAGCATCAATAAGGGTAATGGCTGCTACAATATTTCCCTCTATGACGGCTTGATGTAATGGTGTGATGGGATTGTTAATCGTGTGTTTTGCCATTTTTTATCCCTCATTTTGTGATTGTACGTCATAAGATTTATATGCAAAACCTGATAGGTTATTGCTGGCTTTAATAATGGTGTGGATAAGCCGTTCCGCTTTAACATGTGTTTTAAATTGTGGGTCTTTTTTATCATGGCCATTTGTGTTATATTTTGAAGCATGTATAGCAGTTGAAATAACAGGGGAGAGGTCTTTAATCGCTTTTTCATTATCACGCAAGGCGGCAAGCGTCATCAATGCTTTCATCGCAATAGCAGATTGCATGGAGTGATAAACTGATTCATAGCTATTTAGGATATTTAATTCTTCCATCTTATAGTCGGCTTGTTCAGCAGTTAGGTTGATTTTATCCGTTTCAAACCGTAATGGTTGACGGATTTTTCGAGCCATTGCCATAGCGGGTGTGTTGAGGCGTTTGTCCCTTATAAAAGGATTGGGATTATAGCTTGAAAGGATTTTTTCAACCGATAAAAAGACATGTTTTGGTGCCCGTTTTTGAATGCGAAAGAGGAGCGTTTTGATTTTCCCTTTTAAAGAAGATGTGTCAGCTGTTTGCCCCTTAAACAGGATACTCATACAGTTTTTTGCCCCCATTAAGGTGTGAAAATAGCCCATGCTTAGGTAATCTTTTATATTGTTGAAAAAAGTTCCCATTCTTTCTAATGTTGTTTTTCCCTCCACAGCATAAAGTGGGTCAGCACTATAGGCGGCTAAATGTAAAAGCGTTTCACCACGACGATTTTGAAGGTTCACAGATGCCCCTTTGTTTAATAAATCAACAATCTGTCTAAGTGGTTGATAATGATGTGAAATATCACAATCTTTATCTTTGATAATTTCAGACAAGTCATCTAAAACCTCAAGCAGTTGATGGTTTAAAAAAGATTTGTCATTAATTTGCTCAGCCATCTTTTTACTCCTAACACACAGAAAAACAAGTTATTCTATCATAAACAAAATATTTTGTCAATCGTTTTTTATAAAATCAAAATTAACATTTTTGTGGAATATTTTTTCTTTTTGGATAAGAAAATCTTTGAAAAAAAGGAGAAAATAGTGTATAATAGTTTATGCAAATGGTTCAGTTGCAAGGGGGCTTTAGATGACAGGGGTAAATATCAATCAATTCAAAGATGTGAGTGAATTATGCTCTTTTTTGCGTGAAAAGGGGCCTGTTTCGGCTGGGATGTATGTTGCGTTGTTTGAAATGGCTCTTAAATTGCATTCATTAGACCCTCGGCATAAAGAATTTGCCAGTGAACTGATTTATCAAATGCACTATGACCGCAATTACATTGCGACACAGGAAATTGAACGGTTGCATCCTGGTAAAATAAAGAAATATTACCCAGCTGGTCGAATTGATGGGATTGCGGACAGTATAAATAATGCTAGAAAAGGGGCGTGGGAGTTATTCGAATATGTTCAAACGAAAGATCTAAATGTTATAAAAAATATTTTAGGTAAACATAGCGGATATAAAGAAATTGATTGGCATTTTCGTGGGTTAGAAGATGAAACGTTGGCACATTTGACTGCAAAACTTGGGCGGCCAGAAATGCTAAAAGCGATGATTAAAAGGGGGATATTTGATAAAAGAAGCAAGTATGCAATTGATATTGATGTAACAGATAAAAATGGACATACCCCTTTGCATTTGGCTGTTCTTGAGGGGCACCCAATTGTGCTTGATGTTTTGTTGAAAAATGGGGCTGATGTCAATAAAGTTGGACCCAATGGGGGAACTGCTTTGGATGCGGTTGAACAAATTTTAACTGATGGTATTTTAGATGGGAAAAAAATAACTGCTGGGCAACGCAGGATATATCAAACAATTCAAAAAAGATTAAAAAAAGCGGGTGCTAAACACAGTGAAATTCGCGGTAACCCATTGGCTCGGGCAGTGCGGACGGGCAATGTTAAGGCTGTTAAGGCTTATTTAAAGAAAAATCTGGTGTATTACCATGATTATCGGGCTGTTTATGAGGAGGTTTTAAGGGTCACAGAAAATGATGATGCGATGGCTCAAAAAGTGGCCCCCGCTCTTAAGCTTGTGATGGAACATGCTGTTGCAAATAATATGAAAGTCTCCATTACTGAGGGTGCTCGTATGCTTGCAGATGAAACGCTTGGTCAAAAAAATCAACACATTGTTGAGGTGATGGCTGATGCACAAATGGCTCTTTTTGAAAAAGAAGAAGCTGGTACTTTAGGTGAGGTAGATCCTCGAATTGTTGCTGAAGAAGAAAGACGTGAGAGGGAACGCCATCTTGCCTCATTATCACCAGAAGAAAGGGCACGAGAGGAAGCACTTTTAGCAACAGCACAACAAGGACTTGATGCACCGAAACCTTTGGATTTTGAGATAACCCCTGACGGAGCGCTTGTAACTGTTGATCCTAAATTACCATCAAATCCTTTAGACAAAAGTGATACAGCAATTGCTTTTGAAGGGGATGACGGTGTTACAATTTGTGTTCAGCAAAATGTTGGTCGGGATATGACGTATCGCTCTTATATAGCGTTTAAAGGGCGTGATGGGAATGATATTGATGCATATGCACACGCAAATAGACGTTTGGATGGTTGGCAAAAAGAAAGGCGGGGTAGAGGAAAACGTGTTTCGGGTGTTTCCTTAACGCAGGAAAATATCAAGCGAATGAGAGAACGGTTGCTCCCACTTTTATCTGGTCAAGGATATCAAGAAAAAGACATTGACGTGATGCTTTATAAATTGGTGCAAGCTAATTTGCTCTATGACCCAAATGAATGGGTATATATTGATGGGGAAAGACAAAAATTGCGTCACGTATTTTCAGGTTCGCAAGGTAAAGGAAAAGATGTTTTAACGCACCGTAGAGCATTGGCTCTATTGGCAAGTAAAAAAGAGTTAACAAGCGAACAAAAAACGGATATTGCTCGAATGATGGTGCGTGTGGAAGATGCTATTTCGATAGATGGATATGCTATTTTGAATGTTAAAAAAGGTCAAGGGCGTAATTATGATACATCTCGCCTTGCGGGGTATCAAAAAGGCAGGTCTTTAACGGAGGTAGAACAAAAAGCTGTTGATAAAAAGCTTTTTGAAGCGGTGGCACAAGGCAATATTTCAGATATTAACCATTTGCTCAGACAAGGGGCGAATTTAAATGCTGTACGGGAAGTGGCAGAGGGTATTTTTGAAACGCCATTAGATGTGGCACCTATAGCTGTGCAACAAGGGATGAAAAATGCAGGGGCACAAACAAGTGCCGAACTTGGATATCCTTCACAACCTCAGCAAGAGGCACAACCAGTTGATGTTGCAAGTAAGGTTGCGATTGTTGGGAAAGTTGTAGATGAAAGAACAGGGGGAAAAGAGCGTTCTTCTGCTGGGCAGGGACGAGCTTAAATGTTATAAAAAATAAGGAGAGAAAAAATGAGTTATGTTGAAGATGATACCATTGTTGAAGCAGGTGTTGGTATGCCAGTAGCGGAAGCTGGTTCCTCAGCACCAGAGGCAATGCCAGCGGGCGTATCTGAGATTGCCATGGGTAAGGCAGGCGTTGATTCAAGACGGATTCGCTCTTATGAGGGGGCAGAGGGGCAATCTGCTTATCAGCATGCAATCAAACGCTTGGAGCGTTTTGCCTCAGGTGGAGCTCAAAAAAATGGGACGGTTGTGTCGGGTGTTAAGCTTGATGCAAATGCACAGGCTCAAATGCGTGCTAATATTGAAGCGGTTTTGAAAAGACAAGGGTATCAAGGAGAGGCTTTAACACAGCAATCAAATATGCTCCTTTATAAATTGGTGCAAGCAAATTTGCTCTATCATCCAAAAGAAACGGTGACAATTGAGGGGCAAAAATCAAAAATAAATGAGGTGTTGTCAAGTGATGGGATGGATCATCGTCAAGCACTGAAACAATTAGCTGGGAGCGATTTAACGAGCTCAAGTGAGCAAGATTTAGCTAAATGGGAGCAAATGCTTTCACGGGTGGAAGATAGTATTTCAGATAAAGGGCATGCTATTTTAGAGGTCAAGCATAAATCAGGCGAAAAAAGTTTTAACACACAAAAAACAGCGGGCTATCGTTCGGTTGTCTCAGGTGGTGTGTTGACACTTGAAAAACAAGATGAGCTTGATAGGGCTTTATTTGAAGCGGTTAAAGCTTGTAATGCCAGTGAGATTAATAATCTTGTTATGCAAGGGGCGAATTTAAATGCGATTAATGAAGATGGCGATACGCCTTATGATGTGATTGATGATATTATCAGTGATGAAGAAGTCAATGACACAGATTTAACCAAGGACCAAGTGCAAGCCTATATCGCTTTGCGTGATGGGATGCAACGGGCAAAGGCGTTGACTGAGGATGATCAAGATGATTTGAATGAACAATTGGCTGATTTGATTAAAGAGGGCAAAGTAAATGAAGCTGGGCAATTGGTTCAAGCACATAGAGGGTTGACCTTTAACGCATATGAAGATAGAGATGACCGTACAACTTATTTGCACTATGCCTTAGATAATGACCAAGCTGAGATGGCTTCTTATATCATTGAACAAGGGGTTGATGTCAATGTGCAAGATGAAGATGGTCAAACCGCCCTTCATTATGTGATGCAAATGGATGAAGATGATGTTTCACTTGAAACACGCATGCAATTAATTGATCAGATTTTGGCAAAAGGTGGATCGATTAACATTGTGGATGAAGATGGCAAAACCATTATGGATTATGTGGATGATTTGGATCAAGAAGAACAAGAACCAATGCGTCAATTTTTGGCATCTCGAAATGGGATGACAGGTGCTGATACATTGTTTGCAGCAATTGCTAATGGTAATTTAGATGCGACAGCTACCCTTTTAAAAGCGGGGGTTGATAAAGATATTCGAGATAAAGAAGGCTTTGGTGCAATGCATTATGCGGGGATGTGTACAAAAAATACAGATGAAATGGTGCGTTTGCTCGCAGGGTTTGGTGTTGATTTAGAGATGGAAACGCCAGCAGATGTGACCCCATTACATGTGGCGGTTCAAACAGGGAATTTGGAATTTGTTAATGCGTTATTAGAGGCTGATTCAGATGTTGATATCAATGCTGAAGATGATAAGGACAATACGCCATTACATATCGCATTAATGGCACAAAATCCTCAAATGGTTCACTTGTTATTATCAAAAGGGGCTGAGGTTGATATTAAAAATGATGATGGTAAAACGGCTCTTGATTTGGCAAATGAAACAGAGAATGCGATGCTTTCGCAAATGGTGACGCATGTTGCAAATGGTGGTAAGATGGCAGATTTTACCCCAGTGGAGGCATCTCCAAATGCCGTTGGCTCTTTAAGAGAAAGTGCACAGACACCTTCTGCTGGGAATGCCCAACAAATCTTGTCAGAGCGTGATAGTTTTTAACTGTATTTGATAGGGAAAGGGTTGTAATTTGAAACAGTTATTAGAAAATTCAAAATATAATCCATTGACAAATGAAGAATGGGATCGTTTTTTTTCACTGATTGATTTATCACAAGTGCCAGAAGATGACCGTGATAAGATTATGGCTATGTTTAAAGCCTCAGCTCAAAATAACCCTTTGGCAAGGCGTTTATTTCGGGAACAAACGGCCCCATTTTCCATTTCTCAAACCGAAGATGATATGTATGATTTAAAAACAAGTAATGCTTCAGGGTTGGGTGGTTTGGGTCATATTACATGGCAAAAAGATTTAGGATGTGTTCCCGCGACCGCCCTTCATGAAATGAGACATATCCAACAGTTTAAAGAAGAATTATGGGGAGAAGGTGCTACCAAAGAAATTGCTATTATCGCTAATAAATTGCAAGAGGCAGAGTGTGCCTGTATTTCCGCTGAATTTGACAGTCAAGATACATATTTTAAACGGTTGCTATTGGAAAATGAGTTTCAACTTCAAAACCAGTTAAAAGAAGGGGATTTCCCCTATGCAAAAGGGCTTAATCCACAAGAAAAAAGACAGGCAAGATTGCTCTATATTCATGAACAAGCCATGCAAAAAACCATCGGGCAATATATGGCTTTGCTTATGCAAAAAGAGGGGGCGGATACGGTGGCTTTGGCATCTTCTTATGGGCTTTGTTTAACCGCTCAAGAATTAGAGACAATCACTTCTTGGCGACAATTTTATAATGAACAAGCACTTAAAAGAGCTAAATTTGTTGCACAACATTCTCTTTATGAAACAAATATCAGTCAAGATGAATTAAAAATAGCAAGCTATGTTAGAAATAAAATGATAGCAAAGTATCCTGTGTTAAAGGATTTGCCCTTTTTTCAAACAGGATTTTCAAAAAAAAAGGCTCTTGAGGCAGATATCGTCTATCATGATAGATTAAGGCGGGGTGTGACTTATTTTCAAGGGACAAATGTTGTTTTAAAAGATTGTCGGATTGAAAATGGGCGTTATGTCACCCGTGTTTATTATAATGATCATGACCATACATTAGCCTATGAATGTACAGAAAATAGTAAGCAACAAAAAGAAGGTAAAGAGGTGTATTATAATATGGCTGGAAAAGCTGTTTACACCAATTTCTATGAAAAAGGGGTTTTGAAAAAAACGGTTTCTGTTTGGCAAGATGGGAAAGAACATGTCATAGATTATAGTGAAGAAAAACAGAACTCAGGTGAATTTGTTTGGTTGAGTGATGACCCTAATGGGTATAAAAAAGAGGTACTCAGAGCGGAGGGGGATATTTATTATCGGGATATTACTTATCATGATGGTCGGCGTCGGTATGGTTATGAAGATGAAGCTTCTATGCCAATTGGTGAATGGCATTATTTAGATGGTGGTAAAGAAAGGGTTATTCATTATCAAGGATGTTTGGTAAAAGATGAAAAAACAGGGAAAATGGTACCAAAAAGAATTAAATCACCTAAAATTACATTAAATGAAAGTGGTTATCAATTCGTTCCTAGTAATAGCAAATATTTAATGTTTTTTAAGGCATTAAAAGAAAATGAGTTGATTGGTGAAGATGTTAAACCTGAAAATGTGTATATGAGAATGAATGATAAGAACGAGGTTTCATTTGCCATCCTTTCAAAAACACAGCAAATTATGCAAAGGGGGCATTTTTTGTCAGACTATCAACAAAATAAATTAAACATTACGCCGACAGGTATTTGGTTCAGATATAATGAATATACATCAATATTATCTGAAGTTTTCTATGATGAGGATGGAAATGTGAAATCAGAATATGGTTATGAAGATACACCGCAACAAGGGAAATTAAAAAGTGTTTATTTTGTTGAAAGTGGACAAGAATTTTATAAAAGATATGCCAGTAGTGGTGTTGTGATAGAAGCATCTGTTTATGATCTGCAAAAAATGGAATATACTAGTGACTATAAACGGCATAAAAACAAAGCTCTGCATATGCAAAAAGAGGGGGATAATTACCGATACTATACGCATGATGGGATGTTGTACTATATCTCTTATCAAGATGGAAGTGCGATTGAGTTTTACCCTCAAAAAGGCGTAAATGATGAAGCAAAGTTGAAGAAAAAGGCTGAAATAAAACTAATTTATAATGAGAAAACAAAAAAATGGGATACACAAAAATGTGCCTATCGTAAAGATGGAACGTTGATTTTTAAAATGGTTTATGATGAAAATGGTGATGGACAATGTACTTTTTTTGATATAGATGGTAAGCGGGTTACTTCTCAAGGGCCTATTCAAGTGAAAGATTCTGCTCCGATTAAAGCAGGTGAATGGTCATATTATACCGAAAAAGGCGTTAAAAAAATCATATATCAAGATGGGCAGATTCAATCCGAACAGATGGAGGCGGTTGAAAGTCTTAACCAAACGGCTATTAAAAACACCAGAGCAAATGCCTCAAGACATTTGAGTGCTGTTTCTTCACATATTCATGAAACAGATGAGCCTTTAAACCCATTATCAAAAACAAGATAAAAAAGGGTGGTTTTTTCTTTTTATATCAACAGGATATAAAAAAGTTAAAGATAATTGTTGACATTTGTTTTTGAAAAGTTGTAATCTATTTTTTTATTCTTTAAGAAAGGGATGATGAAGATGGGTAACGATTTATCTGACAAAAAACAAAGGACTGATGAGCTTTTAACGGCTGTTGCTGAGGATGATTTGCGTTTGGTGCGAAAGGCACTTATCAACGGGGCTAGATTGAATGGGCATGATGATGTCACACCACTTGGTACTGCAATTGAAAAGAAAAATATGATGTTGGCACGCTTTTTGATTAATCAAGGGGCGGATGTTACAAAACCACATAAAGGTTTAAAGCCATTGATTCATGCAATTTATACCAAGGATGAAGATTTGGTTGAGCGTTTGGCTGTCAGAGGGGCTGATGTAAATGAAACCTTTGGGATGAGAGCAAGCTGGAATCCAGCACAAATATTAATTAAGACACCGTTAATCCTTTCGATTGAGGAGGGGGCTTATGATGTGGCTAAAGTTCTGATTCACCAAGGGGCTGATCCACTTAAATTTATTTGGCAAAATGAAAATGCTTTTATTACGGTGCAAGATTATAACCGTGGGGATAAGTGGGTGCGTTTGTTAAAATCAAATATCAAACGACCGATTACCCGTCAACATGTTGAAGCTGCAAAACAGATTATCAATCAAATACGGCAATCAAGAGAAAACGGCACTTCAAATTAAGGTTTTAAAATGAAAGATGTTCAAAAGTTAATTGATGAAAAGCAAGATTTGAATAAAAAGCTTGCATATGGTCGCACGATTTTGCATCAAAAGGCATTGGAAGGGAATATAAATGCTGTTCGCTCCTTGGTTGAAAATGGGGCTCATGTGACTGTGTATGATGAAGATGATTTATCCCCATTGCATATGGCGTGTCGATCTGGTTCTCTTGAAACGGTTAAATTTTTGTTAGCTAAACAGGCTCATCATGTAATTGTGCCAAGTTGGGGTAATCAAGCAGATGCGACAACGTTTTCGCATGATACCTGTGTTGGGTTGGCGTCAGCACGAGGGGCGTTGGATGTGGTGCAATTTTTGGTGGAAAAAGGTTTTCGCTTTGATATGGCGAATGATGATGGGGATACGCCCTTGTTTTTAGCAATGCGAGGCAAATATAAAAATGTTGCTACCTATTTGATGGAAAAAGGAGCAGACATCCATCGGCAAAATGGGCGAGGGGAAACCTTGATTTCAATGGCAATTTGGTCGGGTGATATGGGGGAAGTGTCCGCTTTATTGCAAAAAGGTGTGGATATAAATCAACCAATTTTTAATGTGGATGGTATGCAATATCATACCCCATTATCTTTTGCCATTTATGCTGAAAAATTTGATGTGGCAGATTTTTTAATGGCGAAGGGTGCTGATGTGAATAAAGCTGATTTAAAGGGGAATACGCCTTTATCTGTTGCATTAGAGCGTTTTATTTCTCCTTGCTATTATAAGCGGGGTGAATATGGTCGAATGGTTAATCGTTTGATGCAAAAGGGGGCTGATGTAACGCCCATTCGTCAGCATTATGAGGCGATTGTTGAGGTAAGAAAGTTGTTTGAGTTAGTTGAAAATCCCCCGCGTTTGGTGTTAAAGTCAACCTTAAGTGGACCTGTGAATGTTCAAGGGTTAGCTCGAGATGCAAGGGGGTAGAACTGCCCCCTTTTTTTATTACTTGACAAGGGGAATGATTTGCTCTTACCTTATCAGATAACAAAGGGGTGTGTTGATGATAAATAAGTTCTTATTATATATTTTGAAAGCTGGCATGGGATTTGTTTTGGGTGTTTTGTTATTGTTTTCCCCGATTGGTTGGGCAAAGACGACAATTGATGGCTCAAGTATTGAAACAATTGCAAAAAGCATTGTCAAAGAGGGGGATGCAGACCTTTTAAAAGCTAAAAAAATAGCCGTTTTTGTTGCAACGCATTTTGAAAGAGATGGTTTTTTGGAAAAAGAAAAATATAACGCGTCTAAAAAAAATAAAATCTATGAAAAACCCTATCAAAATAATTTGCTGGATAGTAAAATAGGCGATAGTCATGATTTTGCATCTCTTTATCAAGCTTTGTGCCAAGCCGTAGGGCTTGAGGTTGAAATTGTGAAAGGTTATGCGGATAAACGTATTCGCACCCATGGGCGTGCATCGATGAAACAAAAGGCAGTGCGTGACACATTTAAAATGGTGGGAAAGCGTCAAGATGCCTTGTTTGAAAATCAATCAGCTTCATGGAATAGGGTTAAAATAGACGGTCGTTGGATTTTGGTGGATACCTATTGGATGATTAAGGGGGAGCGGATGGCTCATAAAAATGTATCCTCCGTGCGTCAGATGGAAAAAATTATTGAAAGAGGGAAAACCAAGCCCCTTAAATCAAAAAATAACCCGCTTGATATGCGTTATTTTAACGCCAATGAAAAGGAATTTTTAAAAACACATGTGGTGAATTTTTAAAAAGGCTTGTGTTATGCGTTGTTTAAGGTGATATTTTGTAAGGTGGCACAGCTTATGTCGAATAAGGGCATAGTTAAAGAGAGATTTATATTTACTCCTGTGTTAAGAAAGTTGATTGACATCTTTCAGTTAAGATTTCATTTTTATTTTTTTGAATTTGTTCAATGATTTTAGCTCGTTTACATTCCCATTTTGTAACGGGATATTTCTTATCCCATATCATGGGTAGGGTCCTTTTCTAATTATATTTAATAATATCTATAGCACCCCACCCATTGCTATAGCGTGATTTTGCCATAATAAAACCCACCTCAAGGAGGCGGGTGGATGTTCAACACTATAACAACATGGTAAATAGTCCTACCTATTTAAGGCGGAGCCTTTTATTCAGTAGGCATCCACCCTCTTATTTGGTTGCCCAAATAAAAATAAAAGTGAATGCCCTCGCAAACACAAGTTATGCTTTTGTCATAACGTGTATCTGTGCCATGTCGTTATGGGTGTTGAACCCCATCCATAAAGCTTGGCAAGCTTTACTTGATGCGTATTATATCAAAACTTTATCTTGTTTGCAAGGGGAAAATAAGGACTGATATGAATTTGACTGCTTGCTTTTAAATGTGTGTTAGGATAAGAACATGTCGTGAATTTTTAAAAAGGCTTGTGTTATGCGTTGTTTAAGGTGATATTTTGTAAGGTGGCACAGCTTATGTCGAATAAGGGCATAGTTAAAGAGAGATTTATATTTACTCCTGTGTTAAGAAAGTTGATTGACATCTTTCAGTTAAGATTTCATTTTTATTTTTTTGAATTTGTTCAATGATTTTAGCTCGTTTACATTCCCATTTTGTAACGGGATATTTCTTATCCCATATCATAAGGAGGGGACGCATTTTTTTACTAATTTTAAATCTAGGATATGCTTTTTCAAAATAAAGATAAATCCTTGCGATTTCACCTCTGGTATAAACAGGAGGTTGAACAAGATTTTTTTGAAATTTCATGTCACAAATACCAAAAGCGTTTGGTGTATTTTTTTCTAACTCAGAAAAGTTATAATTTGATCGCATTGCATTTACCATTCCAATAGCAGGCACAAGATTATACATATCAGAAATCATAAATCTAAACTCTAAAGAAGTTTTAAGGACACATTTACGACCTTTATAATATTTTTTAGAATGATTAATACAGGTTGAATCGCCAGCGTTCCACTCTTTAAATAATTTACCAAAATTTTCCACAGGGACAATATGCTCCCATTCCATTTTGTTGGCTCTGTTTTTATATTTTGGTGTTAAAAATCCCTTTGGTAATTGAATTTGTTTTTGTCTGTTAAATGGTATGCGGCAATAAAATGTGACAGCATTTTCCTGATAAATTTTCATTAAAATATTTTGAGCTACTTGTAGAGAAGATATTTCTTTATTTGGGGTGGCGTAAGTGTTTGAATAATTGGTTTTCCTGCGCCAAGAACATTGGCAATTCTAGCAATTGATTCACCATATAATCTAGTATCTGTTACTGGAGATGTAAGATTTACTTTTGAAATAAAAGCAAAGTTACTATTTTTAGATTTAGTGTCTTTTAATGAATATCCATTTACGCAACAATATCCTTCATATGATTCTTTAGCAACATATCCACCTGGGTTAGAACAAAATGTTCTTATTTCATCTCCATAAGTATTTGTTTTAATAAAGATTGTTGGTTCATATAGTATTTTACTAATATCTTCCATGATTTCTTTTCTAAATTCAACACGTACACCAATTTCAATACTTTGTGATATATATGGAATATTATATTTATCTGCTAATTCACCAACCCATTTAGCTCCAGTTCTTCCAGGTGCTACGATAACTGTTTTAGTGTTATAAGTAATATCTTTACCTTTATATTTACAAATTACTTCATGATTAGATTCATCAATTGTTTTAATATCTAAAACATCACATAATTCTAATGTTTCGACACCATGTTCTTTTAAATATTCAGTTAATTTTTCGATACAATCAGGTAAATGATCTGAACCAATATGTTTATTTTTAATTATTAATAATCTACTACCAGTTTTAGCTATTTGTTTTTCTAATTCTTTGGCTTCATTCATATTAGTTGGATAAACTTCAGCATCCATACCAAACTTATTAAATATTTCTTCGGTATCATCAATTATTTGGTAAG
>CALARE010000005.1 GCA_937888725.1 uncultured Alphaproteobacteria bacterium
GGATATAAAGATAACATTAGCGACTGAGCGTGTACATTGGCTGGCGTACCCGAAGGAGATAATGTTGCTTTAGATACCTCTTACAACGCTTTTTAAACTCACAGGCGGTCAAGCTCTTTTATAACCTCGATGTAATGGATATGTTAAGCGCCAGCTCTTAACTCTTGAAGCAGTTGGGCTTTTAAAAGCAACCTGCGTCAGATATAGGATGGTTCGTGTACCACTTTTTTTAACAGAGGAGTTAAAACAAAGTTATGTGATAATAAAAAAACGGCTCTAAAGAACCGTTTTTTATAATAGGGCGAAAGATGCTTTAAAAGCAGGTTAAATAAAAGTTTATCGTCCACGATAAAATGAAGGGCGGAATAAACAACTAAAATCAATTTGTTTTGAATCTAGTCTTTTCCATTCAATAGGTTGTTCGTTTGCATGTTCTTTTTTATTTCTCAATAGTTCCGCAATAACAAGGAGTGGAACAATAGGTCTAACATGCGTTTTGTAAGTATTTGTTTCCTCTTTTTGCTGTGTATGGGTCGATGTTAAAAAATAAAGAGAACCCGTTGAATTTGTATTTTCAACCATCATACCAATGTCATTTTCTAGCTGTGTTAAAGCACCGTTATTTGTTAAGAAAGATGATGCCAAAAATGCGACTATGAATTGTGGTTTTGATGTATTCGTTGTAATTGTTTTACATACGTCTGATAATAATTCTTTATCTGAGCCATAATTTTTGTGTGAAAAAAGATGGGCTTGACTGTATGGTGATAATTCAACATTATCCTCCCGCATGATGTAATTTAAAATATCGCTGTATAAATCTAAGCTTCTGTCTTTTTTTAAGTTAATAACTTCTTTATCAACTAAAGAAAGTTTGTTTAAAATACGAGCATTTGAAATGGATAGATGCTCTTTTTCTTCAGTGTTTGTAGATAAACCATTTGAAACAAGTAAAACAATATTTTTACCATTTGATTTTTTATGTGTATTCAATACATTTTCAACCTGAGAGGCGGTTGAAATATGAATGGGGGTTGCTTCAAAAAAATTAGAAATATCTGTACAAAATTCACGTACAGAAATAGATGTTTTGTTATGCATGATAAAAATCCTTATAATAAATAATCTATTAATTAATAGTATGTAGGGTGTTTTATCATAAAATCAAGAATTTGTCAACTGTTTTTGCGAGTTTAGCATGTAAGAGCATTAATAGCAAGCCCACCAAGAGATGTTTCTTTGTACATGGAGTTTAAATGTTTGCCAGTTTCATACATGGTTTTTATAACGCTATCAAGACTAACGATATGTTCACCAGATCCTCTTAAAGCAAGACGTGCGGCATTGACGGCTTTTGTCGCACCCATAGCATTTCTTTCAATGCAAGGGATTTGGACAAGTCCTGCAATTGGATCGCAAGTTAGACCAAGGTTGTGTTCCATAGCAATTTCAGCCGCATTTTCAATTTGTTTAGGATCACCACCCATAGCGGCGGTTAATCCTGCAGCTGCCATTGAACATGCAACGCCTACTTCACCTTGACATCCAACTTCTGCTCCAGAAATAGAGGCGTTCGTGCGATAGAGTGAACAGATGGCGGAGGCCGTTAATAGGAATATCCCATTCCCAATTTCAACTTGAAAAGGGGATTTTGGTGCTGCAAAGCGTTGATAATAACGCATAACAGCAGGAATAATGCCAGCAGAACCCATTGTGGGTGCTGTAACAATTTTTCCACCACAAGCATTTTCCTCTGATACAGCAAATGCCCATAAATTTATCCAATCAATAATAGTTAATGGATCGATATTATTTTGAATAAAATTTTCTTTTAACCGCTTGTATATTTGAGGTGCACGTCGTTTAATATTTAATCCACCAGGAAGTTCCCCCTTATGGTGAATACCCGCATCAATTGAATCTTGCATAATTTGATGAATTTTATACATCCCATCTCTAATTTCAGAAAAAGGACGAATCGATTCTTCATTTTTCATAACAAGTTGATCAATTGTCATGTTATGTTTTTTTGTTAATTCTATAAGCTCTGCACATGAATTAAAAGGATAAGGAACGTTATATTCTGCTCGTGCAATACGGTTTTTAATTTCATCTTTTCGTGCAATTGTTCCGCCACCGACCGAAAAATAGGTTTCTTCAAAAATTGGGATATTATTATCGTCCAACGCTTCAAATTTTAAACCATTTGAATGTTCTTCTAAAAAAGTTTCTTTTTCTAAAATAATATCTTTTTCAAAGAAGAAGGGGATGTTTTTTTGTCCACCCAAACAAAGAATTTGTGAAGATTTAATATTTTCTAAAGGATTTTGTGTTAAATCAATATCTTCAGCATCAAATCCAGCTAATCCATAAACAACGGCATTAAGTGTACCGTGTCCAATCCCAGTAAGGGCAAGAGAACCATACAGCGTTGTTCGAATTTTTTTTGTTAGAGGCAGTTTATTTGATTGAATTAAGTTTAGGGTAAAGCGTTTTGCCGCTTTCATAGGACCTACGGTATGTGAACTTGAAGGACCAATTCCAATTGAAAAAACCTCAAATAAACTGTAATACATTTTTACCTCCTATGAGATGCGATGTTTAAATTGTGCTTGATAAAGAGCATAATAAGCTGATTGTTTATCAAGTAATTCTAAATGTGTCCCCATTTCAACAATTTCACCAGAATTAATCACCACAATTTTATCAGCATTTTGAACTGTAGATAAACGGTGGGCGATAACGATAACAGTTCTGTCTTTCATTAAATTATCAATAGCTTGTTGAACAATGGCTTCTGATTTATTGTCAAGTGCTGATGTTGCTTCGTCTAAAATAACAATGGGTGCATTTTTTAAAAAAGCACGAGCAATAGCAATGCGTTGTTTTTGTCCGCCAGAAAGGAGGACGCCTCTTTCTCCAATATTGGTTTTTAATCCTTTATCAAGTGAGGCAATAAATTCATCTAAACACGCCATTTTAACAGCTTTGTCAATTTCTGCCTGTGTTGCATCAGCTTTTCCAAGTAGGATATTGTCTAAAATTGTGCCTGTAAATAAGAAATTGTCTTGAAAAACAACAGCGATTTTGTCCCGCAAAGATGTCAAATTAATGTCTTTAATATTTACACCATCAATTTCAATACTCCCTTCGGTAACATCATAAAAACGAGGAATAAGGCTAACAACTGTTGTTTTTCCGCCTCCAGAATTACCAACAAGAGCAATGGTTTTACCTTTTTCAATTGTCAAATTAATATTTTTTAAAACCTGCTTTTCCTCAGTATATGAAAAACTGACATTGTTAAATGTAATTTCATTTTTAAGTGAGTCGATAGTATGTGCGTTTTCTTCTTCTTTTATTTGAACAGGCATATCTATCATTTCAAAAACACGCTCAATTGCCATAAGTGATAATTGAACGGCATTAAAGTTTTTGCCAATATTTTTAATAGGGGTATATAGCATAAGCATAGCAGTAATAAATGCAACAAAATCACCAGCGGTGATTGCTTTTGTTTTAATTAAATAACTACCATACCAAATTGCACCAGCCATACCAATAGCAATGATGATATGCATAACAGGTGACAACCAAGCTGTTCTTTGTGTGTTTTTTATTGTGAGTTTAAAGCTTTGTGTTAAAATATCAAAAAACTTTTTACGTTGATAATTGTGTAAATTATAAGATTTAATGGTTTTGCTTCCTGCAAAAGTTTCATTAAACGCTGTTAAAACTTGTCCATTTACCACGACGCTTTGGGCAACAATTTGTTTGATACGTTTTCTAATTTTTGTAACGGGATAGAGTGCTGAGCCAAGAACAACAATAGCAATGATTGCTAATTGCCAAGAAGTATATAATAAAACACCAATCAATGTTAAGGATGAGAAGATGCGGGTTGTAAATGTTTTAACATTATTTAACAATCCTGAGCATGCCGTATTTGCATCTGAATCAAATCGTGTGACAATAAGTCCCGATGAGGCATTATCTAAAAAAGATGCATCAAGAACAAGTAACTTTTCATATAATTTTTTTTTCATTCCTTGAGTGATCTTTCCACCTGTCCAAGTGCTTAAATATGCTGAAGCATACTCAAGTGCTGATTGAAAGAGTGTGAAGATAATGATAAATAAAGGAATAGCATAAAGCGGTAAATTAAAAGGTGTTGCACCGTTTTGTTCAATAACAACAGTATCCATAAAAGGTTTTAATGCAAGAGCGATAACAGCATCTAATGCACCAATAGGAAGAGTGATAAGTGTTGCCAACAAACAACGAAACCAATACGGTTTTACAAATGGCCACATACGTTTATATGCTTGAGCAATGTTGACTTTTTTTATCTCTTGTTTTGCCATAATTTACTCCAATAATTTATTTTATATTTTGACGGATAAAAGTAATTAAACTGTTAAAATGTTGGGTGCTGATTCCATGAGCCATAAAAGGATCAATATCTTCATTAACTAAAAAACCAGCATCTTCAAGCGTCGGCTTTGTTAATAGGGCGGCTTGAGGTGGAATAACTGTATCTTGTAGTCCTCTTGTAAGTAAAACTGGTATTTTCTTTGCGGTTGATGGGATGGTTGCCATTGGAACGGGTGACATTAAAATAAGTCCACTAAATGCATCCTTTGATGAAAAAGCAATTTGTGATGCAATAAGGCCGCCTTGTGAAAAACCGCCAATAAAAATGTTTTCTTTTTGAATACCTGTTTGAGATACAATCTGTTCAATATAAGCATCAATTGTTGGTATAATTTTATAAGATCGTGTTTCAAGTTCTTTTAAGTAATCTATATTTAAATTTGGCTTTGTAAAATAATCATCTAATGAAAACCATTCATATCCACCACCAATTGTGGTATTAACACCATTTGGTGTAAAAAAAGCCATATTTTTAAATATGTTTCTCAACTCAATTGAAAGAGAAAATAAATCATCGCCATCAGCACCATATCCATGAAAAAGAATAAGAGCATTTTTGGGATTTTTAGGAATGTATGATGGACCATTAAGCATTAATTTTCCCTTGAAAAGCGGTTGAAAGTATGTTAAAAATACAACAATAAACAAATGTATTATAGAATTATTGAGGGTGAAAAGCAATGAAAAAAAAATTAATATGGCTTTTTTATGTTGGGACACTATTTTTGATGGCACCAATTGCTCAGGCGGATAGTAGGACTGCTAAAGGTGTGTCTGTGGTTGAACAATTGGGTATTACAGCGGGTGTTGCACTTGCTTGTAAAGTTGATACGGAGCAACTTAAAAATTATGAAATGATTGCTAGCCGTATCATTGCTAATCCGATTAAAACTGAAAAAGAAGAAAAACAAGCATTGCACAAGTATGCACAAGCTAAATTAAAGGCATTTACAGAACAAAAGCAAAAATCAGTCATGCATTGTAAAGATGTTTTAAAACGTTTTGAAAAACAGGATATTTTTAAGTCAGTTGTTTATCGTGACGGAACGATAAAAATGCCAGATGGACGAGTTATTAAACCAGCTCGACCAATTAAAACTGAAAAAAAGAAAAGTCGAAATAAAAAGAAAAAATAAGGTTTTTTATGCGTCCTGAATGCTTAAATGGTTTGTTTTGTCAGGTATCTCAAATAAGTGGGATCGGGCCAAAGACATCTAAATTGATAGAAAATCTATGTGGCCCATATATTTTAAATGTACTATTTTCACTTCCTGTTGGTGTTCACTATCGGCCTAATTATGAATATCCCTCTCAAATTAAAGAAGGGCAATTGGGGACGATATTGTTTGAGGTTGAAAAACACATAAAGCCAGCAAAAAAGAGTATCCCATACAAAATAAAGGGAAATTTTAAAGGCACTGCTGTTGAGTTAGTTTTTTTTAATTACCACTCAGATTATTTGCAAAAAAAATTACAAGAAGGGCAATCTTATTTTATTTCTGGTAAGATAGAAAAATTTTTAGGGAAATGGGGTATTTTGCACCCTGATTATATTGTAAAGCAATTAAATGAGATACCTGAATATGAGGCGATATATCCTTTAACAGCGGGTTTGTCGGGTAAAGTTCTTTCAAAAGCGATTATGTATGCTAAAAATTGCCTGCCTAATTTACCAGAATGGCAAGATAGTGCGTTTATGAAAGAACAAGGTTTTTTTGATTGGAAAACATCTGTCATAAAAGCACACCAACCACAAAAAAGTCAGGATTTAGAACCAGGTAATGTGATTCGAAAAAGATTGGCATATGATGAGTTGTTGGCAAATCAATTAGCTTTATTTTTGGCAAGAGCACACCATAAACGTCAAAAGGGTATTTCATTTGTTAAAGAAAAAAATTATGAAGAATGTGTTTTAACAAATTTACCGTTTGAATTAACGACAGCACAACATCGAGTTATTGAAGAGATAAGGTCAGATTTATTATCTTCTGATAAAATGATAAGATTACTACAAGGTGATGTTGGTAGTGGAAAAACAGTTGTTGCCTTGGCAAGTTTGTTGATGGCGGTTGATGCAGGATATCAAGGTGTTATTATGGCACCAACGGATATTTTAGCAGGACAACATTTGGCATCATTTGAAAAAATGTTAAAAGGTACAGACGTTTCAATCGCTTTGTTGACTGGTCGCGAAAAAGGTAAAAAAAGAGAGCTTATTCTCGAAAAATTAGCCATGGGTGAAATCGATATTTTAATCGGGACTCATGCTGTTTTTACACAAGATGTTTCTTTTAAAAAATTAGGTTTGGTTGTTATTGACGAACAACATAAATTCGGTGTTCAACAGCGTTTAGCTTTAACAAAAAAGCAAAAAGGTGTTAACTTGCTTGTTATGACAGCGACACCAATTCCGCGTACACTAGCTTTAACAACGTATGGTGATATGGATATTTCATTGCTTGATGAAAAACCTAAAAACAGAATTCCAATTGAAACAAAAGTTATTTCAAGTGAAAAAGTACAAGAAGTAATTGAAAAACTTTTTCAAAAAATAAAGACAGCTGAAGAAAAAATGCAGGTTTATTGGGTTTGTCCTTTGGTTCAAGAATCAGAAAAATCAGATTTGATTGCTGCAGAAAAAAGATATGAAACTTTATCTTCTGTTTTTAAAGATAAGGTTGGCCTTGTTCATGGTAAAATGAAAGGTTGTGATAAAGATGCTGTGATGGAAAAATTTAAATCAGGCGAGCTTGATGTTCTAGTTTCAACAACTGTCATCGAAGTTGGTGTTGATGTTCCAAGTGCATCCGTTATTGTAATTGAAGGAGCTGAGCGATTTGGTCTTGCAGGGTTACATCAATTAAGGGGTCGTGTTGGCCGAGGTGGCGGTAAATCTATCTGTCTATTATTACATGGGAAAAACTTATCACAAACGGCAATTGCAAGATTAAAAGTTATGAGGGAAAGTGAAAATGGATTTGTTATTGCAGAAGAAGATTTGCGTTTGAGGGGTGCTGGTGAATTATTAGGCGTTCGTCAAAGTGGTTTGCCTGTATTTAAGATGGCTGATTTGCAAATTCATTATCATTTGCTTACAACAGCTGCACAAGATGCCAAAACGATTTTAACATTGGATCCAAATTTGCAAACAGAAAGAGGAAAAGCATTGCGAATTTTGTTGTATTTATTTCAAAAAGAAACTGAAATTTTAACATTGAAAGCGGGGTAATATGGCACTTCAATTTACACTACAACCACCTGAGGTTACAAAAGCACTTCGAAAAGAATTTGATAGACGTAATATGAATCAAAAATTTGTTAAATGGTTGTATAGAAAGGGGTATTTAGAACAATATAAAGATGTGATAAATCTTGAACGGGCAAAACGTGGTAAAATACCACACGGGTTTGATGTTCATCATATTTTGCCATTATCAGGTGGTGGAACGAATCATGTATCAAATTTTTGTTTAATCGAACGGTCGCTTCATAAATTTATTAACAAAAAATGCTTTGAGCCAGCTCTTCGTCGGATAAAAATAGGTGAAACAGTCGAAATTGAGATTCCTGATTTCCCAAAAGTTGCTTTAAGACGCCACTATAATGGGTTTATTGATTCGAAATTAAAACATTCTCGTGATAGGCAAAAATTTTATCAATATTTAAAACGTTGGCAAAAAGGTAAATAAAAATTTATCACTTAAGGCGTGTTATTAAATATCGTTTTATTTTAAGATAAGTTTGTTGGTTAAGATACCGATATGATCTGTAATTAAAGCGTGATCTTAATTCCGCATGGATTGTATTTGTGTGTTTATTTTCCTTTTGTGCAATTTTACGCACAAGTTTTTTAAATGTACGTTTTTCTTGTTTTGAAATCGTAATATCTGAGATGATTTGCTTTGTATTTGCATGTGGATAACTGTTTGATGGTAGGTAATTATTATAAAACAGAGAACCTACAGCAAAAAAGCTACATAATATAAGTGTAAAAACACCAGCAAAAAGAATATTCTTTTTGCATTTAAATGGTTTTTTGTTCGAATTTGCTATATTTGCTTTTTGAAATAGCAATCTGATTTCTTCATCGGTACTCATGGTAAAACTCTTAAGCAGATTTTTCTAACATAAAATTGACAAGTAATGTGCGAATATTTTGTTGGATATTATCATTAGATGGATTTTTTACAAGTCTTTCATAAAGTAATGTAATTAAACGGGCTTTATCATTTGGTGCAAAATTAAGTTTTTTTTCAATAATAAGGCGTTCAACCGAAATTATAATTTCAATTAATAAGGTTTTATTGAAATAATGTGTGTTTTCTGGTGTAAATTCGGGAGGCAAAAGATCCCATTTTGAAATATTTAAGATATTAGAAAGTAACAAAACTTTATCCAAAGGAAGCGGATGTCCTTTTTCATATCTATCCATATGCTGTTGGCTCACATTAATTTTTTTTGCTAAAGCAGATTGAGAAAGGCCTAGTTCCAGTCTTTTTTTGCGTAATAATTCAAACTGATGTCGTGCATTTTTTGTCATAACCATATTATAGCAAAAAAAAACTTTTTGTAAACTTGATTTTTATTATTGACATTACACATTTTATGTGTTACATAAATGTATATGTAAAAAATTGAAGTTTAATTTTAATTTATCCACAAAAATAGAAAGGGAATTACAATGTCAAAAATTACAGATTTTAATATATTAACAGCTCTTAAATCAGGTCAAACAGTTAGTTTAAACGGAGATGTTTTTTTAAGAGAGTTGTTAAATGGTGGGGATGGTGTTATATATGCATTATATCAAGAAAAAAAATTTTGGAAGCCGTATTCACCAACTGTTTGGGAGTTGGAGCAATGTAATTGGGAAATTGAAAATAAAGATGAAAAATAGATACTTTATATTGCAAAAATTGATAAATATATGCAATATAAATAGGGAGGTTCCATATTATGAAAATAATAGGTGTTATGACTGGAAATTCGTTAGATGGGTGCGATCTCATTTTGACAGAATTTTTAAATGGGGAAATGAAAGATCTTTCTTTTTTTAGTCAAAATATCCCCGAAACATTACAAAAAAAAATAACAATTTTAAAAAAACAAATTAAGAAACGAAAAATTTTATCAAAAAATTTATTAACGGATTCGTTTTTTCTTGATGTTCATGATGTTTATATTCGATGGGTTGCATCTGTAATTAATGAATTTTTAAAAAAAGAAAATGTGAAGATTTCGGAAATAGATTTAATTGGATTTCATGGGCAAACGCTTGACCATAATCCGCCGAGTGTTGCAACAGATCGATTGCCATATACGCTTCAAATGGGATCGGGACAAATGCTTTCAAATTTGTTGTCTATTCCTGTTGTTTATGATTTTAGGTCTGATGATATTTTTTTTAATGGGGAGGGGGCTCCTCTAATGCCCCCACATAATGCACATTTTGCAAAAAGTTTAGGTTTAAAAAATGCTTTTTTTTATAATGCAGGAAATACATCTAATTTAGCACTTGTTGTAAATGGTGAGGTTGTGCTCGGTTTTGATGCTGGTCCTTTTAATGAGTTTACAGATTATCTTGTTAGAAAGTATAAAAAAGAGCCTTTTGATAAAGATGCTTTTTGGGCAAAACAAGGGACTTTGTTGCCGTTCTTATTTGAAAAGCTATTTCATCAATCTGTTAAAACAAGTGGGGGCGAAAATTATTTAGAATTTTCACCACCTAAATCTGCAGACCCAACATTGTATCATTTAGACAATCTGTTAGAGATTAAGACAGAACAAGATTTTATTGATACACTTCATACGGTTGCATATTTTTCTGGTTATATTGCTGCATATGCATTAAAGCATATTGATGATAAATATGAATTTCCAGATACGTTTATTTTATTTGGAGGTGGTTGGTATAATCCAATTTCATACCAAGCTTTTGTAAATACACTTAATGGGAGTGGGTATATTTTAGAGGAGCATAAAAAAATTTTTGAAAAAATAGTGACTCGCTTTAAAAATTTTCCACACTTTATTTTGCCAACATCAGCAAAATATATGGAAGCAAGATTAATGGCTGATTTAGCATATCATTTTGAGAAAAAATTACCTTGGACAAATAAAGAATTAACGGGCGTAGAAAAACCTGTTGTTCTAGGGATAAAGGCTACTCCAAACAGAACAACAAAATATACTGACTATATTAATAGAGCAAGTGAGGGTTGGCAATTAGTTAAAGAAGCAAACCCGCAATAGCAGCTGAAATATAAGATGTTAGTGTTCCACAGATAAGAGCTTTATATCCTAATTTAGCAAGGTCTTTTCTTCTTTCAGGAGCGAGTTCTCCAATTCCACCTATCTGCATGGCAATTGAACCAAAATTTGCAAAACCGCATAATGCAAATGAGGCGATAATCAGTGCTTTTGGAGATAAAGCTGTTTCAAGTGATGTCATGTGAAAATATGCAATAAACTCATTAAAAACAAGTTTTTCACCCATTAAGGACCCAACGGTGAATATTTCATTAAGTGGAACGCCTAGTATAAAAGCAAACCCAGAAAAACAAATCCCCAAAAGTCCACTTAAAGATAAATTTTGAATGTTCAGTGGACCTAATTGACTTGGACAGTGAAAAATAGTTACAAGAGCCGAACCTAACAACCCAAGACAGTAATCAAAAAAAGCAATGAGAGCAATTAATCCGATAATCATTGCGATGATATTTGCTCCAACTTTTAAACCTGTTGAGGCACCTTGTGCAATGGCATCAATTAAATTGACAGTATTTGTTTCTTTTTTTAATGAAACATCTTGATTAAGTGGCGTGCTTTTTTCTTCAGGAAAAACGATTTTTGAAACAACCAATGCACCAGGGGCTGCCATAAAACTAGCAGCAAGTAGATATTCTGCAGGAACTCCCATTCCAATATATACCGCCATAATGCTACCAGAAATACAAGCAAGTGAACCAGTCATTGATGCCAATAATTGTGACATTGTCATTTTTTTTAAATGTGGTTGTATGAGCATTTGGGCTTCAACTTGTCCAATAAAAGCACTTGCAATATTTGAGATTGCTTCAACACCTGTGATATTCATAAGTTTGTACATTGCTTTTCCAAAAACAAGGATAATTTTTTGCATGATCCCCCAATAATAGAGAATATTAACCAAAACCATCACAAAAATAAGAACAGGAATTAACGTTAGTGCAAAAATAAAATTAGCACCATCGCCTAATACTTCAACGAGTTTTTCTGGTCTATCGGTTAAGAATCCAAAAACAAAATTTCCGCCTTCTATTGCAAAATTTAATATTTTTTGTATGCCATTGCCTAGCATTTTAAATATTGATTGTCCAACGGTTGTTTTTAAAATAAAAAAGGCAATACAAAATTGTAAAATTAAACCAACACAAATAGTCCTGTAATTAATGTTTTTACGATTATTTGAAATTAAAAAACAAAGACTTAAAATAAGAATAATACCTAAAATACCCATATTGAGATACGCCCTAAAATTTTCTAACTGTTATTTTTTTTATGTCGCTATACCAATTATTTTTTTCTTTTGTAGAAAGCTTTTTCTTATACATAAATTGAGCGATACAAAAGCCCTTATTTACAGGGAAAATATATCCAATTATGTTGACTTTTTTATCGTATATGGCACTTTCATATAATCTTGTTGTATTTGTTTTTGAAATGGTGTCCATATCAGCATTGCTTCTACGATAGGTGGATGCCATCCATTCATTTATTTTGTTAAAATGTGCAGAATCTTGTTTTTCTGTATATGTACATGTTAAATCAAGTGTTTTAGACCACTTTCCAGAACGATAATTTTCATTTTTTAATGCATAAGCGACATGAATTGCAGATTCTTTTTTTTCTACTAATGCTACTCTCCAAAGATTTTTATCAATTGGGGTAATAATATTTGAAAGGATATTTTCTTTTTCAGTTTCAGACACAACCCATTCACTTTCTTGCTCAGATTTTAAAGCATCGATTTTTTTTTGATAATTTTTACTTTCTTTTTTAGGCATCAAGTCGAGGCCTTTTTGATGATACAATAATGCTTTTTCAGAATTGTTTTGCATTTTATAAAATTCGGCGAGTAAGGTATAAGCTTTCCATTCATTTGGAAAATTTTCAATCGCTTTTAGATATGTTTCCTCGCCCTTTTGTGGCTCATCATTTAAGACATATGCTAAACCAAGCATGCACCATGAATTGTATAATTTGGGATCAAAATTAATTGAATGTTCAAAAGCATATACAGCATTTTGATATTCTTTTTTCTTATAGGCTGCCATACCCGCATTGTATGCCTTCATTCCCTCTGGATTTGCATGGCATGGGAGTGAGAGAAGAAAAAAAGCACCTAAAAATAATGCGAGGGATGTTCTTTTCATGGATTACCTCTTTTTAGTTTGTTTACCCTTTTTAGTTGTTGCATCAAGTCGATTTTGAACTTTTTCGATAACCTCAAAAAGTTCCTCTGGCGAATTTGCAAAGCCAATAAAATCAACCTTATCTTGATTAAGAGTCCCCTCTTGAAGCATATTAAAAATCAATTCACCAAATGGTGCCCAAAAATTATTAAAATTTAAGAAAATAAGAGGTTTTTTCTTGATTTCACCTGTTTGAATTAAAACTGAAAAATTTGAAAATTCATCAAGTGTGCCCCATCCACCAGGACCAACTAAAATGACTTCTCCCAAATCCATCATTTTAAATTTTCGTTCATTTAATGAATCAACAACTTCAATTTCACCCTTTGAAAACAAAGCAGGATCTTTGCACTGTAAATCAAGTAATTTTTGTGTCGTGATGCCTTTTACTTTTCCATTTTTATTTCTAATGCCTTGAAAAGCAGCACCCATCATTCCTTCATCACCGATGCCATAAACCATCGTTATTTTATTTTCAGCAAGTATCTCGCCGATTCTTCTCATTGGCTCTCTATAAACAGCAGAAATGCTTGGTGCAGCACCAGCCCAAACAGTTATATATTTGTATTTTTTCATAACTCACCTATTTTTTTGTCCCAATATATAAATCTATTATACTTGCTTTTTTGGAAACTGCAATAAAAAAAACAGATAGAAAATTCTATCTGTTTTTGTAAGGTTATTTTAAAGCTTTCCCAAATTTTAAGACGATATCGCATTTGTACCCCGTCCCATCAATCGTAACAGATGTTTTGTTTTGTTTATATGCTGTTGCTTGTGCTTTAAAGGCGGAGAAAAAACGAGGCTCATTAAATCCTTGAAGACAGACATTCCCCGCATCATCCATACGCATTTCAATGCCACTTGTCTTATCCATACCAGCGGCAGCCAAATTAACAAAAGATCTACCGCCAACCCCCTTGGCTGAAAATTTTGTAGCGTAATCTAAGATATTATTAATACGGATACGTTGGTTTGCCATACTAAAACCCGCAACCCCACCAATTGATAAAATACCAATAATTGAAAGTACAGCGAGCATTTCGACCATGGAACGACCTGTTTGTGTATTTTTACTCATTTTTTAGTCCTCCTTTTAATCTTTAATTGCACCACAACAATGTTTATATTTTTTACCTGATCCACAAGGGCAAGGTGCATTGCGTGATATCTGCCCTTCTGGTGTTGAAAAAGGATTTTCTGTGGTTGGATTGACAGGATGTGGATGACTTTCTTTAATCTCATCTACAGGTTTTGTCTGTACTTGAAACTGCATTTGACAAATCAGCTCTGTTACTTTTTCACGAACCTTATTTAACAATGACTCAAAAAGAATAAAAGCTTCTCTTTTATATTCGTTAAGAGGGTTGCGTTGTCCATAAGCTCTTAAATTGATAGCTGTTTTCATAAAATCAAGTGTTTGTAAATGCTCTTTCCAAAGTTGGTCAATTGTTTGAATTAAAATACTTTTTTCCAAATTATTGCGAATATCATCGGGTAAGATAGCCATTTTTGAATCGATTTCTTTTTGAATAATCGTATTTAATCGTTCAATCATTGTTTCAGGCAAAATACCAAGTTCGTTTACCCAAGAATGAAAAGGAACATCAACAGCAAATTTCTTTAAAACTGCTTCATGAAGTTGTGCAGGATTCCAATCTGATGGATTTGAACGCTCAGGAGCTAAATCATAAATCAGATTTTGAATAGTGTCCAATCTCATATCACTTAATGTGTCAGAAACTGATTGGGCAAGCATTAATTCACGTCTTTGCTCATAGATAGCTTTTCGTTGATCATTCATGACATCGTCAAATTTTAACAAATTTTTACGAATATCAAAATGGTAAGTTTCAACCTTTTTTTGTGCAACCGCAAGTGCTTTAGTGATATAGTTATGCGTGATTGGTTCGCCCTTCTTTAGTCCTAATCTGGTTAAAATATTTTGAATGCGATTAGCTCCAAAAATACGCATCAAATCATCTTCAAGTGAAACATAGAATTTTGATAACCCAGGGTCGCCTTGTCTACCAGAACGACCACGCAATTGGTTGTCAATTCGGCGACTTTCATGGCGTTCTGAACCGAGGACAAAAAGGCCACCAGCCGCCAAAACTTGCTCTTTCTTTTTTTGGACATCTTCTTTTATTTGTTTTAAAAGGAGGTCTTTATCTGCTGTTGGATTTTTTTCTAATGCTTCTTGAAAAAGCATTTCAACATTGCCGCCTAATTGAATATCGGTTCCACGACCAGCCATATTTGTTGCAATGGTAACAGCCCCTGGTGCACCAGCTTGTGCAATGATTTTTGCCTCTTGTTCGTGGTGACGTGCGTTAAGAACATTAAAAGGGATATCTGTTGCTTTTTTCATTAAATCAGCAAGAATTTCTGATTTTTCAATTGAGCCTGTCCCGATTAAAATAGGTTGCCCTTTTTTATGAGCTTCCTTCACATCAGCAATGATAGCGTCATATTTTTCTTCAGCTGTACGATAAATGAGGTCATTTTCATCTTTTCTTTGAGGCGTTTTATTCGTTGGAATTTCAATAACTTGCAAATGATATATATCATCAAACTCGCCCGCTTCTGTCATTGCTGTACCTGTCATACCAGCTAATTTAGGGTACATTCTAAAATAGTTTTGGAATGTAATGGAAGCAAGTGTTTGATTTTCAGGTTGAATTTCAACACCCTCTTTAGCTTCAATTGCTTGATGTAACCCATCAGAATAACGTCGCCCATGCATCATTCGTCCAGTAAACTCATCAATAATAATAACCTGCCCATCTTTTACGATATAATCTTTATCTCTTGTAAATAATGTATTCGCACGCAAAGCTTGGTCAATATGGTGGACGAAGGCAATATTATGTGTATCATAGAGTGAGCCTTGAATCAAATTAGAATCAGCAAGTAACCCCTCAACATATTCAGAACCAAGTTCAGTTAATGATACGTTTTTATGTTTTTCATCCTTTTCATAGTGTTCTGGCTTGATGGATTTCATTAATTTATCAATGGCAATATATCTTTCGGATGAATTTTCGGCTGGACCTGAAATAATAAGAGGTGTTCTGGCCTCATCGATTAAGATAGAATCGACTTCATCAACAATGGCATAATAAAAAGGACGTTGCACCATTTCTTTGATTTCAAAACGCATATTATCTCTTAAATAATCAAACCCAAGTTCGTTATTTGTCGCATAGGTAATATCAGCGTTATAGGCGGCTCTACGGTCAGTTGTTGACATGTCATGCACAATACAACCAACACTTAATCCTAAAAAGCGGTATATTTGTCCCATCCACTCGCTATCACGTTTTGCCAAATAGTCGTTCACCGTTACAACGTGAACGCCTTTGCCTGTTAAAGCATTTAAGTAAACAGGCATTGTTGCGACCAAAGTTTTCCCTTCACCAGTTCGCATTTCTGCAATTTGGCCATTGTTTAAAATAATACCACCCAATAATTGCACATCGAAAGGGCGTAACCCTAAAACACGTTTAGAAGCTTCTCTGACGCTTGCAAATGCTTCTGGTAAAATACTTTCTAAGCTTTCTCCATTTTGAATGCGTGTTTTGTATTCATCAGTTTTACTTTTAAGTTGCTCATCACTTAAAAGTTCATATTGAGCCTCAAGCTCGTTGATTTTATTGATGGTTTTTTTGAATTTTTTTAAATATCTGTCATTGGCAGAACCGAAAATACTTTTTAAAAACATAATCTTCCTTTCATTGCTCTGAATGATTTTTAAATAATCCATTTTTATGCTAAAGTCAAGGATTTCTTATCTTATTATAATCGATTGATTTTGATGTGTTTGTTTAGATTATTTTTCTTGTGATAAAGCGAATTGGATTTTTAGAATATCCTTACCAATTTGTGGAAGTGGGTCCATCGCTAAAATGGGTGTTTGCGTACGGATAGCTTCTCTTGCAAAAGAATCTAAATGAAGGATTCCCGCTAAAGCAGGTGTAAGATTTAAGAATGATTGGCAAGCTTTTGAAAGTGTATAATAAGTGTGTTCTCCTTCTGTTAATGTGTTTGCCATATTTATCAATATTTGAATATTGGGTATAATGGTTCCGCTTGTCATAATTTTGATAAATGCATATGCATCTGCAAGAGCTGTGGGTGTATCTGTTGTAACAATTAATAAATTATTGGCAATTGATGCCATCATTGATGTTGATTTTAATATACCAGATCCAAGATCTATAATAACTCTATCATAATGTTGAGCTAAAATTTTAATGTCATCACATAAAAGTTGTAATCTGCTTTCATCAAGTCCTGCGAGCGTTTGACTACCCGAATGTCCAGCTAATACATCACAGTGAATAGTTTCATCATGTGTGATTGCATTATTAATAGGTATATTATGGCAAAGAACAGTCGCCAAATCTTTTGTTGTTGCAAGTCCGAGTTGGATATCGATATTTGACAACCCTAAATCCCCATCGATAAGGAGAACTTTTTCACCTTTAAGAGCAAAAGCATGTGCGAGAGAAATAGCGATAAATGTTTTTCCAACGCCTCCTTTGCCTGAAGCGATAGCAATAATATTTTTCCCATTTAAATTGTGTGTCTGGATTTGGTTTTGTTTATTTGTTTCAATCATTATAGACGGTGCTCCTTAAAAAATGGGTGAGGTAAAAAGTTTTGTTAAATTTTCAGCGGTTGCTTCAATAGGCGGTTCAACAATTTTGTCAGACAAACAAAAACCAGCACAATAAAGTTGGTTGAATAATAATGTTTGTAATAGATTATAATATTTGATTGAACAATCAAGTTGTGTTGCAATTAACAAGTTGCAACCACTTTTTGTGAATAATGCACCTTGAGCAACCGATTCTTGTGGATCAAGACCAGCAGGCATGGTTAAAACAAATTCTGCATCGCTGAGCTGTTGTCTCATGTTTTTTAATAGATCTAATTCTTTTTCTTTATAAGGGTTGATACTGGGTGTATCAACTAGAATATAGTCGGCAGATAACCTTAATAATGTAAGTGTTTCATTGAGATCTTTTGTGTTTTTGACAACGGTACATGGAACTTTTAATATATCAGCAAATGTTTGCATATCTGAAAGAGCACCACTTTTTTTTGTGTCAAGTGTTACAAGAGCTAATTTTAAACCTTCTTTTTTTGCTTGTAATGCCATTTTTTTGAGAGTAAGTGTTTTGCCAGACCCCGCATTTCCAATAAAAACATAAATGGTGTTAGAAATAATGGGGTATATTGGTTTAAAATGGAACAATTCTGCAAAGACAAAATCCAATAATTTGCTGTCGGGTATTTTTGTTGTTTTTTTTAATGATGTTTGAACAATTCGTTCAATAAAAGAATCGGGTAATTCGTGTGTTTTTAAAAGCGTTTGAAAATAAAGTTTTCTTGATTTTTTTCTTTCATCGTTTAAGGTGTTGAATAAATCATCTTCTGAAATATTTTCTTCTGTTGCAACGATAAGTTTTACACCATTTGATGATGTGCGAGTTGTTGATATAATAACAGCATTGTCACCATAAATTGAACGAATTTCTTCAATTGCTTGTGGTATATTGGGTGCAAAAAATGTTTTTAGTTTCACTTTTTCCTCTTATATTTTTTATCAATTAAGATACGTGCCTTTTTTAATATAAAAAATTGTGCTTGGTCAATTTCTTTTATTTTTTTTGTTTGAGCTAGGTCGAGCATTTTTAAGAAATTTCCCCATTGTTTGGGATGCATATTTTTTGCAAAAATAGAACGTGTGTCATTATTTGCACCCAAAAGTGCTTTTGTTAAAATATGCTCGGGTGTTTTTTTGATTATATAACAAATATCACTATCATTCCAATAGGCAAAATCATCAAAACAAACAATTTGCCTTGATAGGACTTCAGCTGTTTTTTGTGAGTGGTTTTCAAGAGCTGATATAAGTTTTTTTCTTTCAATGCTTGGCATTAAGCTTAAAATGGCTGAAGCTTTTTGCCACCCGTAATAAAAAATTTGAGGTTGAATATTTAAAAAATGATTTTCCAATTTTGTTTCAATTGTTTTAATGCGTGTTCTTGAAAGAGATTTTAAGGCTGTTAGGCGAAAAAGTGTTAATCCTGAGAGATTTTCTGGCAATAAATTAAGTATTTCAGCTGATTTTTCTTCCGATAAATTATAAAGAATAATGGCGATAGATTGGGGAGATTGTGTTTTTAAATATGATACAATTATATCAGCGGGTATTTGATTGAGTGTTTTCCAAATATCTTTTTGATATGATGTTAAATTTTGATTTTTCAGAATTTGAATTGCTTGTTGATGTGGCAGTGTTGGTTGCAAGGGATAATTATCAAATGGACTTAAGGCAGGAGCTGTAACTTCATTTAAAAAATTAGATAACGCATTTTTTTTATCTTCATTTGAAATCTCACCCAAACAAGAAATGAGTTGATGCAACAAAGTAACTTCTTTTGCGGTAAAGCGTTTAAACAATTTTTTTATAGATCGTGCATTCAAACAAGTGAGAATAATAGCCGCTTGTTGTGGCGGGGAAAAGAGGTTTTTTTCGCTATCCGAAGGTGGCATTGATAAATATCGTCTAATTATTTTTAATGTCAATTCGGGGGTTGTATTTGTCAACTGTTGTGCTTTTTTTAAAAATTGATGTAATTCTTCTCTTGTATTTTGATTTTCGCAAAGCAAATCAGCCTGTTGAAATAGCTCGTCATAAATCTGTTTTAGCTTAATGTTTCCTAACTGTTTTGAAATAAAAAAAACAATTAAAACAAATATAGGAACAAGACATATCGCATAATTAAAAGGCATAATATCAACATTTAGGATGACATGAGATACTGTAAAGTAAAACATCCCTGTGATTGCCACAAGAAAAGGTATGAAAAAAACAATCTGTGACCAAACTTTTACCATTTTTTTTGATATACCCAGCTGTTTTTATATAAGTATAAGTTTGCCACAAAAAAGTGAAAAAAAAGTTAATAAAACAGGTTTTTTATTGAAAATCACTCTCTTTTGAGCGTGATTGTTTGAATAATTTGACCACTTTGCGGTTCAATGACTAAAATTTTATTTTTCTGATTATCTTGGTTTGTTGATATGCAAATGTATTGATGGCAAGAAAAAATATTTGAGATGGTTTCATTTTTATCTAATTGAAGGGTTGTATTTTTTGACTCAGCAAGCACGATTTTATTTTTATGGTTGCTTTTAAGATGGGTATCTGTTATTTTTGAAATAACAAGGCAAAAACAAGCAATCAAAAGGATTGAAAAAATAAAAACAACAAATTTAGCAATTTTAAGAGCGGACATAACATTTCCTTTTGCTGAAAGATTAAAAATGAGTGATGAACAATATAACGATGATTTTTTTGTAATGGATGAGATTAAGTATACCCAAAATGAGCCTCTTGTCACGAAAAAAGTGGCTAGTGATGAAAAAAATATGCGTTTGGATAAATTTTTGGTTCTTTGTTTTCCAACATATTCACGTGCAAGGATGATTAAATTTATTGAAACAGATTGTGTTAAGTTTGTTGGGCAAGATAAATATGCAGATAAGGCTGATTTAAAGGTTAAAGAAGGGGATGCATTTATCATAACAATGCCTGAAAGTGTGCCCGCAACACCACAGCCTGAAAAAATTGATATTGATATTTTATATGAAGATGCAGATTTGATTGTCGTGAACAAACCAGCTGGAATGGTGGTTCATCCAGGTGCGGGTAATTACACGGGTACGCTTGTGAATGCTCTTTTATATCATTGTCGGGAATCGTTATCAGGAATTGGTGGTGTTTTAAGGCCTGGCATTGTGCATCGAATTGATAAGGATACAAGCGGTGTTCTTGTTGTGGCAAAAAATGATTTTGCTCATACGCATTTGGCTGAGCAATTTTCAAAACATACCATTGAGCGTGTCTATCATGCCTTTGTTTGGAATGTGTTAAAAAAGAAGGATGGTATTGTGTCATCATTGATTGGGCGGAGTTCTTCTAACCGTCAAAAAATGGCAATTGTAACTCAAAATGGGAAACATGCTGTAACGCATTATGAATGTTTGGCAAGCTATCCAAAAGCTCCTGCTTCATATGTGAAATGCGTTTTAGAAACGGGTAGAACCCATCAAATTAGGGTTCATATGTCTTCATTAGGACATTCCTTAATAGGGGATAGTGTTTATGGAACTGTGCCAAAAATGGCTGATTCTCGTTTGAGATTTTTCAATCGTCAAGCTTTGCATGCTGGTTTTTTAAGTTTTGTTCATCCAAAAACAAATGAAAGGATATCCTTTTCAGCTCCATTACCAACAGATATGCAAGCGTTAAAAGATCTTCTTGAAGACGAATTTGTTATAAAATAAATGCGTGGTGCCAAGGAAGAAACACCACGCACGTTTATTTTTAAGTGGGAGTCTTAAAAATAATATCTTGCGGTTAATTTAACATCGTGAGAACGCATGTCTTCTTTGCTTTTTCCTGTGAAGCCTGCACGGGATTTGATGCGTGCTTCTCCAAGATCGGTATATCTATACCCAATATCTAAAGACATACAATCTGTGAACATATGTTCGATACCAGCCCCAACATTCCAAGCAAAATTGCTCTTTGTTGCACCTTTTGCATCTGGCATATTGTCTGTTTTGTTCCATGCCATACCAAGACCAGCCATACCATAGATATTAAAATTATGATTCATTGGATATGTTAAGTAGAAGTTAGCAAGAACAGGAATTGACCAAACATCTGTTTTTTTGCTTCTATTAGAACGCATATCAACATTACCCCAGCCACGATATCCGACTGTCAAATCTGTACGGAAATAATGATTGATATGATAACCCATACCAACACCTAAGATGCCAGCATCACCATTTGCCTTTTGACCAAAGGAATAACCGCCTTCTGCCAAAACATAAGGTTTGCTAAAATCATAAGCGGAGGCGGATGTAGCTGCAAAAAGCATTAATGCTGCGGCAAAGCCTGATAATAAATGTTTCTTCATTTTAATCTCCTTTCTTAAAATAAACTGAAGCAATTTTACATTAGGTATGAAATAAGGGGTTGTCTAGGTAACTAATTGAATTTTTGTCAAAAAAAATATATTGATATGTTTATAATTGTTGTTTTTATATGAGAGTATGATGCATTAATTGCTTGTATTTTTAATTATAATATGCTAGCCTTTACCTAGTAAAATAAAAAAGGAGAGTTTTAATGAGTTTAAACGATAGAATAATTCAAAGCATTATTGATAAGGATGAAACCTTTATTTGGGAGGTAACGGGTTCTATTCGTGATGTTAAATTTAACCCTTTTTATTTGATTTTGACGATTTTAACGTGTGGTATTTTTTTAATCGCACTTCATTACAATCGCATTTATCATAGTTATGTGCTTACATCACAACGTTTGGTGATTATTTCGGGCATTTTTTCAAAAGATGTGGATGAAATTGAGCTATTCCGTATTGTGGATAGTTCTGCCTCTCAATCGATGATTGACGTATGGGCGGATCTTGGTGATATTTATATTAATTCAACGGACAAGACGGGGCTTTTGAAAATGCATAAGATAAAAGATCCACATAAAGTGAGAGATTCTCTACGCAAACAATATATGGCGGCTCGTCAGAAAAAGGGAACCGTTATTTTAGAAAGTTTAAGTTCTTAATTTTTTTATTCTCAACATAATAGTATTGACAACATATTTCTTTATGTTGTATCCTTTAAATTGTTAATAAAAATGAAAGGATAGTAAAATGAAAAAATTATTAATGGTTGCAGCTCTTGTATTGGCTGTTTCAACATTATCAGGTTGTATGGGTGAACGTGGACGTATTGGTGGTCAAAAAGTTTGCACAAACCAATATTTACTCGGTGTGTTATCTGTTTCAGAACTTTTTTCTCCTTGTGGAAAATAATGTTAAAATGGGCGGGTGTAAAATCCCGCTCTTTTTTTATTAAAATATTTTTAAAACAGAATAAAAAAGCCTTGCATTTTAAAAAAAAGTTGTTTATAATACATCTACATTTTGCGGTTATGGCGGAATTGGTAGACGCGCAGCGTTGAGGTCGCTGTGGAGAGATCCGTGGAAGTTCGAGTCTTCTTAACCGCACCAAAAAGCTCCTTTGGGAGCTTTTTTTTATATCAATTAAAAATAAGAGGATTTGCTGTATATTGTGTTAAATAAGGTAGGGTTTTGTGTTTTTTTTGAGATGTTTTTTTATGGATTAGATAAGAAAAAAGAGTGACGGATGCCGTGTCACTCTTTTTTCCCAACTAATATCCAAAAGGATATTAGTTTTGTTTGATGCTGAAACTAACCTTGTTGTTTGAAGCACAATCATTTGTTCCACCAACAATTGAACCAAATGCATTACAAAGTTTATTATCATTGAATGTTACACTAATTGTAACTTCGTCTGCAGCTAGACTTCCACCAGCACTGATACCTGTAACTTTCATCTCTGTGACGCCACTTGGAGGGTTGCCCAAACCTGCACTTGATGGTGTCATATTTTTTGTAGCAGAAGAACAAACTGATGAATCAGCATTGTCTGAGCCACTATTTAACATTTCATTTTGACAAGCTGAATATGCAACGAGAGCCAATTTTGCAGCTGTATCAGCAACGCCGTTTGCACGGTGACGACGCATTGAAAGTGTGTAACCAGCGATACCGCCGACTGATAAAACACCGATAATAGCTAAAACGCCAAGCATTTCAACCATTGAACGACCAGATTCCAATTTTTTCATTTTAAAAATTCCTTTTTTATTGTAATTACAAAATCGAGGTTAAAATCCTTTAATCCCCACTCGAAACCATATAATCACACCTAAAAAGAAAAATCAATACTTTTTTTATTCTTTTTTTGAAAAAAAATAATTTTTTGAATAGAGGAAATCACTTTATCCCAAAATACCCGTTGCCAATAGCATCTTTTTCATTTTAGATTTTGTGGAAAAGTTTGCATTTTCTAAAATGAAAGCCAGTGTTTTAGAAATCTAAACTTTCAGGAGATAAAAGAAAATCTTTTAATCCAACTGTTAAAATACCGTTTTCATTATAGTATGGTTTTTTGCTACCGCCAATAATAATGATTTTTTTAAATCCATCGGGTATGTTAAGAAGTGATTTTTCCTCTTGTTTTTGTTTTTCTATTGTTGATAGCTGATATGCAGATTGAATATAATATCGTTTACTACCAAAATTAACAACAAAATCAACCTCTACTTTTTTTGATTGTTTTGTTCCGAGTTTATTTTTCTCAACAATTGAAACCTCGCCAACATCTACTTGATAATCTCGGATAATAAGTTCATTGTAAATCACATTTTCCATTAAATGGGTTTCTTCTTGTTGCCTAAAATTGATTTCAGCATTTCTTAACCCAATGTCTGTAAAGTAATATTTTGCAGGTGTATTAATATATTTTTTCCCTTTTATGTCATATCGTAACACTTTGTTTATTAAAAAGGCATCTTCAAAAAATGATAAATAATTTTTAATAGTTGGTGCGGATAATTCCAACTTTTTATTACTTTTGAATGTGTCGGAGAGTTTTTGTGGGTTTGTTAATGATCCAATATTGGATGCTATTATTGCAAGCAATTCTTCTAATTCTTCAGAGTTTTGGATTTTATTTCGTGCAATAATATCTTTTAAATATGTTTCTTTGAATAAGGTTTGTAGATATTTTGCTTTTTCAACCTCAGTATTAAATTTAAATAATGCGGGCATGCCACCATATACACTATATTCACTCCACGCTTCATCCCAATCCACATTTTTGTGTGCATAATATTCAGCAAAGCTTAATGGATGAATTCGAATTTCATCTCCTCGACCTCTAAATTCTGTTACGATGTCAGTAGATAAAAATTTAGAATTACTGCCTGTAACGTAAACATCTAAATTTTTAACATGTAAAAATCCGTTTAAAACACTTTCAAAATCTTCCATCATTTGTACTTCGTCAAGAAGGAGGTAATACATATCCTTGTCAAGCATTTGTTCTTTGACATATTTAATACATTCGTCTGGATTTCGATATTTTTCTTGCTCTCTCGTATCTAATTGGATGCAAATAATATGATCATTTTTTGTGCCTGTTTCTAACAAATGGTTTTTAAATAATTCAAATAACATATATGATTTTCCACAACGGCGAATCCCGCTAATAATCTTAATAAAGCCATTATGTTTATGACTGATAAGTTTATTTAAATAATAATCTCTTTTTATTTCCATAATCGCCTCCATTTTAGATTTTGTAGAAAAGTTGTCATTTTCTAAAATGATAAAACGAATATGACCTTTTGTCAAGATGTATTTTAGATTTTGTGGAAAAGTTTGTATTTTCTAAAATGAAAGCCAGTGTTTATCTGGTTTTTTATTTCTTTATATCAGCCATCAAACCATGAATATCATATTCATCAGAATAATAAAATAACATACAAAGCGTTTTAAAAAGGAAATAAAAAATTACCCTCAAAAATTATCATAATTTTGAGAGTAATTTTTTAAGCTATTTATTTTAGAAATTATTTTTCTAAAATGGCAACGCCTGGGAGGGATTTACCTTCCATCCATTCAAGGAAAGCACCACCAGCGGCTGAAACATATGTTAAATTAGGTTCAACACCTGCTTTTTTAAGTGCTGAAACAGTATCACCACCACCAGCAACAGATGTAAGTTTCCCTTCTTTTGTGAGTTTTGCAACCTCAACGGCAATTTCATTTGTTCCTTTATCAAAAGGTTTTAATTCAAAAGCACCGACAGGACCATTCCAAATGAGCGTTTTTGATTGTTTAATTACATCAACAAATGCTTGTACCGATTTTTCACCAATGTCAAGTAAAACTTTCCCAGCTGGAACAGCATCAGCGTCTGATGTGTGCGGTGTTTGCCCTTCACCAAATTGGTCTGCCCAAACAAGGTCAACAGGAAGAACGATTTTGCAATTTCCAGCATTATCCATAATTTCTTTAGCAGTTGAAATCATGCCTGTTTCAACAAGGGAGCCTTCACCCATTGGAATGCCCTTGGCAGCCAAGAATGTGTGAGCCATACCTCCACCAATGCAAAGGTAATCAACTTTTTTAACAAGGTTGCCGAGTAAATCAAGTTTTGTTGAAACTTTTGAACCACCAACAACAGCAACAGCTGGGCGTTCTGGATTGCCAAGTGCTTTATCAAGAGCTTCTAATTCTTCTTGCATCAGGCGACCAGCTGCTCTTGGTAATAAGTGAGCCATGCCTTCTGTTGATGCGTGAGCACGGTGTGCTGTTGAAAAGGCGTCATCAACATAAATATCGATACCACTTGCGAGTTGTTCTGCAAAAGTTTTATCATTTTTTTCTTCTCCAGCGTAGTAGCGTAGGTTTTCAAGTAAAACGACGTCCCCTGTGTTCATGTTGCGAATAATGGTATCTCTTTCATTGCCGATACAATCGTTCACAAATGTTACTTTTAAACCACTTGCTTGTTCTAAAGCAGGAGCTAAAAATGCCATTGAAAATTCAGGATTTTTTTCACCTTTTGGACGACCAAAGTGAGAAGCAACAACAACCTTTGCACCTTTTTCAACAAGTTCTTTCAGAGTTGGAACAAAGCGGTCAATGCGTGTTGTGTCTGTGATTTTACCTTCTTTTGCAGGGACGTTTAAGTCTGCACGAACAAAAACAGTCTTTCCGTTAAAGTCAAAATCATTTAATGTTTTGTATGTCATTTGATTTCCTTTATGTGTTATTAAATAAAAAAGAGGGAATTGTAAAAATCATTACAAATCCCTCCTTTTAAGGTATTCCTTTTTAAAGGAGGCATTGCCTCTTTTAAAAATTATTTGATTAAATTGCCCATGTAAGCAGCTGTGTCAAGCATGCGGTTTGAGAAACCCCATTCATTGTCATACCAGCTCATTACACGCAATTGTGTGCCACCCATAACCTTTGTGCCGTTTGCATCAAATGTTGATGAATGTGCATTGTGTGTAAAGTCAACAGAAACAAGAGGTAATTCATTGTAACCTAATACACCTTTTAATTCTGTTTCAGCGTATTTTTTCATTACAGCATTGACTTCTTCTTTTGTGACAGCTTTTTTCAAAATAAGATTCGCATCAACAATTGAAACGTCAGGTGTTGGAACACGGATTGAAACACCGTCTAATTTGCCAGCTAATTGTGGTAAAACCAAACCAACAGCTTTTGCGGCACCTGTTGATGTTGGAATCATGCTCATAGCAGCAGCACGAGAACGGTACAAGTCTTTATGAACTTGGTCCAAAATCTTTTGATCGTTTGTGTATGAGTGAATTGTTGTCATGAAACCTTGTTCAATGCCAAATTCTTTGTCTAATACATATGCAACTGGAGCTAAGCAGTTTGTTGTACAAGAAGCATTTGAAACAACTAAATCATCAGCTGTTAATGTGTCTTGGTTAACACCAAAAACGATTGTTTTGTCAGCACCTTGTGATGGAGCAGAAACAAGTACACGTTTTGCACCAGCATTGATATGAACCATTGCTTTTTCTTTAGCTGTAAAGATACCTGTGCATTCCATCACGATATCAATATCCATTTCTTTCCAAGGCAGTTGTGTAGGATCACGTTGTGCGATAACTTTTGTTTTATAATCGCCAGCGATGATGTATTCACCTTCTGCACGAACATCAAATGGTGTTGCACGGTGAACTGAATCATATTTTAAAAGATAAGCATTTGCATTTGCATCACCTAAGTCGTTGATAGCGACGATGTCGATATCTTTACGGCCAGATTCTAAAAATGCACGGTAGACCAAACGTCCAATACGGCCAAAGCCGTTAATAGCAACACGAACTGTCATATATTATTCTCCTTTATTCTAGTTCATTTTTCAGCACTTGGCTGGATTTTTAATCGATAATCATTTAGGCACAAAATGAAGTAAAAATCAAGAATATTTTGTTAAATACGTTTTTTATTGCTAAAAAAATGAATATTTGATATAATAATAAAAGAATTTTTAGAGTGTGGAGGGTGTATGAATAGTGATTTTAAGGATAATCAAGAGGATTTAAAAGAAGAAAAGACCGTTCTTTCTTCTCCTGAATATTTAGACCCTTTTTATAAGTCTTCTGATAAAAAGAAGAAAAAAAAGAAAAAGCCCTTTCCAACAGACCCAGATGATCCTGAAACGGATGATTTTGATGAAGAAGATGACGACGATGATGATACGGAAACATCTAGTACATCAGATGATGGGGAAGATGAAAATGAATTAAAACAAGAAGAAAAGAAACAAGAAACAACATTTAAAGACCCTTTTTTAATTGCAAAACAAATGCAAAATGGGCCTTTAAAACAGCAACCTAATAATCCAGAAAAACGCCAAAGAAGTCCGCTTCAAAAGTTTTTTGATGTACTTCTTTATGGTGTTGAAGGGGCTAAACTTAGAAATGGTGATTTGCAAGTTAAAAATTCAATGTTTGATGAATTGTTATTAGGTCTTGGCTTTAAGGCATATCTAAAAGATGTTCTTTTAAATAATCAATTGATTAAGCATTTGAAACAAAAGGCAAATAATCAAGATAATCCCTCATTTATTAAGCGAATTTTTAAGAATTTAAAGAAAAAAATATTTAAAGATTCAGAATTAAAATCTACGTTATCCCAAGTGAAAAAAAAGCTTGAAACAGCTGAGAAAAAAACAACACTTATTTCAACTATTCAAGAAAAAAGTGATATTTCAATGCAACAGGTTAAAAAAGAAGATGTTTTACAACGTTTAAAAACACCACAACGTCCCGCACCTGTTGGGAAAAAAGCCCCTGAGAAAGATAAGGTTGTATTAACAAAAGAAGAAGCAAAAAAAATTTTGTTGGCTGTTGAGGAAGAAGAAAAACGCTTAAAAGATCAAGAACGTCGTTTGGTCATTAATCAAGAAAAAGAAAACACGGCACTTCAATTAAAATTACAAGAAAATATTAAGGAACAAAGGCAAATCAAAGCTCGTACAGCACACGAAGCAACTGTGTCAGCACAAAAAGATGTAGCAATGGCCGAGCGTGCTCAAATGATGGCAAACAAAGATATAGCTCAAGCACAAAAAGCTGCTCTTTTATCAATGCAAAGAGATGTGGCAACTAATCAAGCTGAAAAAGATTATGCGATGCAAGCTCAAATGCAAAAAAATCAAGTGCAAGAAAAAGAGATGAAAATAGACACAGAACAACTTGGTCAAGCAATGGCTCAAATTGCATCTGTGGCCCTAGGTTCTAAGATGGGAAAGCCAAATCCACCCAAGTTGCCACAAGCACTGGATGCTTTGTTGTCACAGGGGAATGTGCAATCCAAAGAAGCTTCTGACAAACAGACGGTTGCTGAAACGGTCCGTTTGGATGAAAAGGGACGCACGGAACCTGTGCCTTCTCAACAAAATGAGGTGCATCAAAGTGCGTTGGCTAAGGCTGCTCAGACATATAATGATAAATCTGATATGCAATCTATGCAAAATCAAAATAACAAACAAGATGGCAAATAATTATTTTTTGTAAATGGGCCATTGTCCGTGAATGACGTTTTCAAGTGATTCTAAAGATGATTTTGTAAGAGAATTATAAATCCAATAATTAACCATAATTCTTTCAACAAATCCGCGTGTTTCTTTTGATGGGATGCTTTCGATAAATAAAAGAGGATCATCTTGATAAATCATTTGTTTTTTCCACTTAATTAAATTGCCAGGACCAGCATTATAGGCAACAGCGGTGAATATGAGATTGTAATTAATGGCGGGTAATTCCATCAGATAAAGCAAATAATTTTGACCCAGTGCTAGATTGTAGGATTCGTTTTCCATTTTTGTAAGGTTAAATTTGATATCACTCATTTTGGCAATAACTTTTGCAGTTTGAGGCATAATTTGCATCAATCCTCTTGCACCAACAATGCTTTTTGCACGTTTGTTAAAACAAGATTCTTGTCTAACAAAGGCATAAACAAGTTCTTTTTTGACTTGCCAGTTGTTTAATGGTGTCCAATTTGGTAAAGGGAATCTTTCTTTCGTGTCTAATGAAACACCCGCCAATGACGTGAGTTCTTTATAAAATCCTTTTTTTCGAGCCAAATTGATAAGTTTTTCTTTTTTTTGTTTGTCTAAACTTAAATAAAGAGCGGTTAGTTCTTTTTCAGCTAATAGTGTTTTGCCAACTTGTTTTAAGGCATAAAAACGATTAAGGGCAGGGTGTGAGAATGATGTTTTTTCGATTACTTCTGGATGTGCTTCTTCATCTAATATATTTTCTAAATGATCGCCCATCATATAAAGAGCCATTAGACCATAAAAAGTTCTTGGTTGGCCTGCTGCTAGCTCAAGGTAATCCCCCACTTTTTGAAATTCACCTTGTTTTAGATAGGCTCTTGCTGCCCAAAATCCAGCACTAGATCTTAATAAAGGATATCCTTCATCATGTTGGGCGGCTGTTGAAAAATAAGAGGCGGCATCATCGTAATCTTGTTTCCGCCAAGAAGAAAGACCCGCTGTCCAATGAGCAAGTGGTAGTGTATCACCAGAGCCAGAGATGGCTTTTTTTGCGTACTTGAGAGCATCATCGTCATTGCCATCTAGAAAAAATGAAAAAGCAATGGCGGTATAAACAATATCGATATCTTTTTGATTAAATAATTTTTGTGTTTTTGTATTCTCAAGTAATTTAATAGCTTTATCGAGTCGTTTGCTCTCAATGTAGCCTTTTAAATGTTTTGAAATGTTTTGGGCTTGTTTTTTTTGGTTGGTGCCTAAATATGAAAATTTTTGTCTGGCAACCAGATTAATCGGTTCGTCCCGTCTAACATAGGAGCAAGAACCTGCTTGACTGCCATAAACGGGATCTTTTGGGGCTTTTGAAGATATGTGGAATTTTTTTCTTTTTCCAAGGGAGTAAACGTCATTTGCGATAGGCAGGTGTTTATATTTTTGTAAAAAAGAATTTACTTCTTGAGAAGACGTTTTATACTTTGGTGAAAAATACTTGTCATATAACACATAACCTTTTAATACGTTGTTTGAAAGCTTATTCTCCAAACTTTTTGCTGTAATGTAATGTCCCCTTTGGTGTGCAGCAAAAATTTGTTTGTAAAGCTTTACGTCCGCTTTGTTAAGAACGGACGCGTTAGCAATAGTTGTGGTAAAAACAATAAAAGCAAGTGCTAATGAACGTAAAAACAGTTTTTTCATCTACTTTACAATATATTTCACAAGCTGTTTACATTCTGCATTGCTAATACCTTCAGCAACACATTTTTTCACTTCTACACCAGCGGTTTGAGCAAGGTTTTGACAGCTTTTCCCTAGTAAAAAGATGTTGCCAGTTACTGAATTTCCGCTTGCAACAGGGACAAAGGCATAATTGATTTTTACTTCTCCATATTGAAGACGTAACTCAATTGTTTTTAAGTTATATTTTGTTTGATTTTCAAGTGTCAAAGAACCTTTGCAAAATTGATCTGATGGTGATGTTGGAGGGGTGATTATCGTTATATCATGAGGATGGATTTCAAAAAAACCATTTTTAGCTTCTTCTTTTTTTTCATTCTTTTCTGTTTTTTTGGGTTCTTCAATTGGTTTTTTAATCGTTTCAACTTCTTTAAAGCCATCGTCTTCTTTTACAATTGGTTGATTGATATTAACCTCTGTATCAAATAGTTTGGCAGGTTGGGTTGCTTTTTCTTCCTTTGGGGCATTTCTTTTGGCTAAATCAGGAAAAAGTGCTTCAGTTGCATAGGTATTCGTTGTCCCTAATAAAGTTAAAATACAAGCAGTTAATAAAAAATATTTTCTCATCTTTAACCTCTCTTTACATTTTGTTGTTTTTAAGGTATGCTAGTTGCTAATTAGTGTTCTATTAAATATTAAAGGAAACAATTTTAAATGGCAAGATTTTTTTTCTGTGGGATTGGTGGCATTGGTATGAGTGCAATTGCACTTTATCTTAAAAAGTTGGGACATGACGTCTTGGGATCAGATAGATCGTTTGATATGGGTAAAAATTATCAAATGAGAGATCGGTTGTTGTCAAATGGGATTGTGTTATTTCCGCAAGATGGTAGTGGTATTAATCAACAAATAGACGTATTTGTCGTTTCTTCAGCAGTTGAATCTTCAATTATAGATGTGAAAAAAGCACTTGATTTTGATTTGAAAATTAAAAAACGTGCCGAAGTATTGGCTGATATTTTTCATACTTTTTCAAAACGTATTGCAGTTGCAGGAACAAGCGGAAAAACAACGGTGACGGCAATGACGGCTCATATTTTGTATCAGTTGGATAAATCGCCCGTGATGATAAATGGTGGAATTAGTCTTAATTCATATCACAATGAGCCATTGTCTAACTTGATTTTTGATACAAAAGATACCTGTGTGATTGAAGCTGATGAATCCGATGGATCCATTAATCTTTATACGCCCTATATTTCTGTTTTAACAAATGTGTCGCTGGACCATAAGCCGTTGGATGAAATCAAGCCTTTGTTTGAGGCGTTTTTAGCTCGTTCACAAAAAGGTTGTGTGATTAACAATGATTGTAAAGAAACAAAAAATCTTGTGTTGCCTAAAAGTGATATTGTTTCATTTTCGATTGAAAAAGAGCCGTCATCGACGTTGTTTGCCTCGTGTGTGCGTCAAACAAGCGAGGGGATTTTGTTTTACCTAAATGGTAGGGAATATTGTTTACCCTTTATCGGTGTGCATAATTTGGCAAATGCGTTGGCTGCTGTGGGGGCTTGTATGTTGATGGGGCTCAATATAGATGATGCTTTGAATGCACTTAAAACATTTAAAGGAACAATGAGACGCCTTGAAAAAGTGGGTGTTACAAATGGAATGACCGTCATTGATGATTATGCACATAATGAAGAAAAAATTAAAGCCTCTTTGCGTGCATTAAAAGAAATGGCATCAAATTTATTTATTGTGTATCAACCACATGGTTTTGCCCCGCTTAAATTGATGAAAGATGGATTGATACAAATGCTTCAAAATGAGTTAAAAGATAATATTCATTGGTTGCAGTTGCCTGTTTATTATGTAGGGGGGACGGTTGAAAAAACGATTTCATCACAGGATATTGTTTTTCCTTTACAAAAACAGGGTAAAAAAGCATTTTGTTTTGAAACAAGAAATGAAGTGATAGATTACCTTTTAAAAAATGTGAAAAGTCAAGATGTTGTTGCCGTGATGGGGGCAAGAGATGACACATTATCACTTTTTGCAAAAGAAATTTTTAATCAAATGGGAGAAATAAAATGACAGTTGTAACCATTGTCGCACCTGCTTCGCCAGCACCAAGCACTCAAAAAAAAATAATTGAAAAATTTTTTAAAGATGAAGGATTTGAAGTTCAGTTTGCACCGCATGTGTTTGATAATGAACGTTATTTAGCTGGTTCTGATATGGATAGGGCTCAAGATTTGAATTGGGCATTAACAGATGAAAAAACGGATATTGTTATAGCTTTGCGAGGGGGATATGGTTCTCCAAGGTTGTTGGACAAATTAGATTATGAAAAGATTAAAAAAGCTAATAAACCTTTTTTTGGGTTCAGTGATAATACAGCATTGCAATTAGCACTTTATAAAAAATGTAAAATGGTAACTTTTACAGGCTTTAATGCAGATTGTGCTGTAAAGGGTGTTGGGGATATGTTGTTATCTACTTTTCGAGGAGCTATCCAAAAAAAAAGGATGAAAATTGAAAATTTAACAACGCTTGTTTCGGGGCAATCTTCGGGCGTTGTTTTGGGTGGAACGTTAACAATGCTTGTTGGTTTAATGGGGACACCCTATATGCCAAAATTGGATAATGTGTTGCTTGTGGTGGAGGAGGTTCACGAATCCCCGTACCGTATTGATAGGATGCTTAATCAATTGCGATTAGGTGGATATTTGGATAACCTTGCAGGGGTTATATTATCTTCATGTGCAGACTGTACCCCAAAAGATGTAGCTGATGGCGATGTTTTAACAGTGTTTAAGGATTATTTTGCTCATTTAGGTGTGCCAGTGGTAACTAATTTCCCTTATGGACATATACCCGACAGAATTGTCTTTCCAATGGGACAAAAAGCCGTTTTAGATGCCGATAATGGTCGATTAATTTTTGATAAATATAAATAAAAGGATAAAAAATGCAAACAGAGCTTTTAGCACCAGCGGGGGATAAAGAAGCAGCATATAGTGCTTTGTATTTTGGAGCAGATGCTATCTATTTGGGATTAAAACATTTTTCTGCTCGGGCGGAAGCGGTTAATTTTGTTCGGTCTGATTTAGATGAAATAACAGCTTACGCACATCATTTAGGGAAAAAGGTTTATGTTGCGATTAATACCCTTATGCAAGAAGACGAGTTACCCCAATTAATGGAAAGTTTGCACATGTGTTCTGATTGTCATGTTGATGCGGTTATTGTGCAAGATTTAGGGGTTGCCAGATTGGTAAAAAGATGTTTCCCTTCACTTGCATTACATGCTAGTACACAAATGGCCGTTCATAACTTGGCAGGAGCCTTGGCACTTAAAAAACAAGGTTTTGAGCGTGTGGTTTTGGCTCGTGAGCTTTCTTTAAATGAAATTTTGCATATTAAAGAAAAAGCAGGCGTTGAAATAGAGGTTTTTATCCATGGTGCCTTGTGTTATTCATATAGTGGATTATGTCTTTTTTCATCTTTGACAACAGCACGGAGTGCAAATCGAGGTAAATGTGTTTATTCTTGTAGAGGATTGTTCGAAAGAGATGGTGAAAAATCACACCTTTTTTCAATGAAAGATTTGGCCCTTGAAAAAGAAGTTCTAAAATTAAAAGGGATTTCACTTAAAATTGAAGGACGCAAAAAAACAGCATTATACGTTGGTGCGGTGACAGATTATTATCGTCGTATTTTGGATACAGGTAAGGTCGATTTAAAATTAACGGATAATTTGAAACAAATCTTTGCCCGTCCTTGGACAAAACTTCACTTTCAAGGGAAAAACAAATCAGTTATTGATGAAACATTTGTAGGGCATCGTGGTCTTTTAATCGGTTCGGTTGAAAGTGTTGTGAATAAAGATTTAACCTTTCGTACAGCTCATTCGATAGAAAGGTATGATGGCATACAAATTGATATTCAAGGTGTAGAACGACCTTTTGGTTTTTCAGCTGAAAAGTTGATTGTTAATAAAAAAAGTGTTTTTGAGGTGCAAAAAGGGCAAAAGGTGACAATTAAATTGCCACAAAATACACCCTTTATCAAAAAAGGCAGTGCTGTTTATTTGGCCTCATCAACGAAGGTAAAAGGGGCATATTCATATTCAAAACCAAAGCCAAAAGAATTTATCAATCAAGTGGGAATAGATGTTTCTGTGTTTATTGAAAAAGACGGGATAACAGCTTGTGCTCAGGATAAAACGGTAACCATTAATGAGGTGTTTTCTCCTGCAAAACAACCAGAAAAAGTATATGAAAATGTTAATGCTAGCTTTTCAAAAACAGCTGATTTACCCTTTAAATTAAATAATCTTTATCTTGAAAATGAAAAGAAATTATTTGTTCCGCTCTCTATTTTAAATGAATTAAGACGGCAACTTTATACACAAATTAATGTATTTACAAAAATGCCTAAGATGCCGATTTACACATTCAAAAAAACGAAAAACGGCAAACAAAAATGGAGTCTTAAAACAGATCAAATTCATTTGTTTAAAGATATTGATTTGTCAATATTTGATCAGATTATTATTGATGTAAATTCTCAATTAAAGGAATCTGATTTTAATTTTGTACCAAAAGAGAAAATCGTTTTGGCATTACCAGCAATTATGCGACCACAAGAAAAGTGGCAAAAATTAGCTCAAACCTTTTTTGATAAGGGATATCATACTTGGTTGATTGGTAATATTTCAGGGCTTTCAATTTTGCCAACAAAAGCTGAGATTTATTTTGATAACACCATTGGTGTTTTAAATACGCAAACGGCAGCCTATCTTTTTGAACAAAAAATAAAAGGATTTACCTTTAGCGTTGAAGATTGTGCTCAAAATATTCAAAAATTGGCAAAGGAAATACCAAATACAACATTGGTTGTTTATCAAGATATTCCTTTGTTTATTTCGGCAAATTGTGTGCGTAAAAATAGTTGTGAGATGTGTTCTCATCAAATACAAGTAGACACCATCAAAAATGGGAAAGATGCATTTTTAATGATTTCAAAAGAGTGTCAAACAATTGTTATGCGGCAAACGCCTTTTTACATTGCACCTGAAGCAAAACAAATCGACGCAGATTTTTATCGTTTAGATTTTTGTAACCGATTATACAAAAAAGATGAAATTTTATCAATTATACAAAAAGCACTGGACCATGAACCGCTTAAAAATGTTTTTACCGCTAATTTTAAGAAGAATTTTGCTTAACTATTGATTTTTTAAGATAAAATATGCATAGTATAATTTGTCGGATATGAGAAGGAGAAAATAAGATGATTAAATTTATTTTAAAAACAATTTTGATTTTGTTGCTATTAATAATTATGGCTTTAATTGGTGTGTATTTTTATGCGGGTGAGATTGTGAAAAAAGCAGTCGAAACATATGTGCCACAGGTAACTCAAACATCAGCAGAGCTAAAAGGAATGGATTTATCTTTATTTAAAGGCGAAGTTTCTTTAAATGGATTGACAATTGGGAATGTCAAAGGTTATCAATCGCCTGATGTATTTTCTGTAAAAAAGATTTATGTTAAATTTGATCCGAAATCAGTTTTAACAGAAAAAATTGTTATTAATCAAATTTTGATTGATGGAACGCATGTTTCTGCTGAGGCAACTTATAAAGATGGTCAAATAACATCAAACTTAACAACGCTTAAAAATAATGTTGATACATTTATCAAAAAATCATCAAATCAATCAACGGCACCTAAAAAAGAGGTGAAAAAAGAAAGTACTGTGAAATCTTCATCACCATCTAAAACAGTTGTGATTAAAGATTTGCAGATTAATAATTCAAATGTAACGGTTGGTTTACTTAATCAAGCAATGGATATTCCTTTGCCAAATATTCAACAAAAAAATATTGGTGAAAAAGGTCAAAAAACAACCTTAAAAGATGTTGCTGTGATGGTGTTTGATATGATTTCTGTTGAAAGCATTAAAGCCACAGCAAAAGGCGTACAAGAACTTTTGAAAAAAAGTGCTGAGGAAGCATTAAGTGGTGCAAAAGGCTTGGTTGATGATGCTAAAGAAAGCTCTAAAAATCTGATTGACAAAGTAAAGGGAATTTTTTAAATTTGCTTATAGAAAATAAAAATCGCCATTTTTTAATGGCGATTTTTTTTATGGCGTATAAGGGAAAAATTATCTATTCCTATCATTGTTATGAACGGGTATATTTTCGCGTTCTTCTGTGATGTTTTGACCATTAGAGGCAAGTGCTGACATCAAACCAGATTTTTCTAGTTCTTCATTTTCGATTTCTTTTTCAGCTTCTACTGTGTTTTTCATATCTGTTTCAGCTTGTGTTGAACCTAAGAGGCCATCAACGAAATCACTAGCGGCTCTTTTTACATCTTCATTTGTCATGCTACCCCCTTATACTTTTGTTTACTATAAATATTATACACCATTTTTTAAAAAAGTGCAACATTAATCGATAGGACCCAAGTTTGTATGAATTTGAAATTCTTTTAAATACATTGGGAATCGTGAAAGTGCCCCTTCTACTTGATCGATAATTTCTTTAATTTTTGAAATTGAAAGACCTGATAATTTAGCCGTTTGAATAAGATCTTCATTTAAAATATGCCGTCCTTTGCCGTTGACCATGGCGGTTTGTTCGCCATTAATACCTGCAGAGGGAGTAATGTCAAAAGCAGGTGTCATTTTCCATTGATAATTTTTTGTCATCATAAAAGCAAAGTTTTTTGTGTGGTCGTCTTTGTTGCCAGATTTAACGTTAAAAATCATTAAACGCACCATTTTTTCAACTTCACGTTCATCATGTGTTAAATGACTGGTTAGACGTATTAAATTTTCATAATCAAGTGTTGGTATCCTATGGGATGCATGTAATAATCCGCAGGCACTGTGAACATGGATTTTGTTAATTCCATCTCTATCAAAGCGTTCAGTTGCAAAATGGCCTGCACAATGTTTGGAAGGGAAAAGGTGTGTTTTTGGCATTTCAACACCAGCTTCTTTTGCCATCAAAGAATAAATATATTCAAGAGCACCCAAATTCCGTTCATCAGAATCAGATGAAAACTTAATAATCCAAGGAGAAAATCCATTTATAGCTTCTCGCCCGCTTTTAATTGTTTTAAAATCATCAGAAACAAGGGCTGTAATTTTGGGTCTAGCACCAGCAGTTGAACCATTAAGGGTACGCAAATGCTCTAAAAGTTCAGAGCTTTCACCTTGTAAGATTTGATCAGCTCCTTCAGAAAGTGTATCTAGTTGCAACTCTGAAAAATGGGGCTCATCGGGTGTGCTTTCTGGTTCATATTCAAGAGCACCTAATGCTTGTGTCCCAATGATTGAAAGACGATGAAGGGGTGTGATTTCATAATAAGAAAGGCCCTGTTTTTGCAAGTATCTATCAAGCAACAAACAACCCCAACCATCAGGGAGAGAGTCATTAAAAAGGCCAAACAATCCATCAAAAGTTTGTTTTTTATCTTCAAAAATTCCAGTTTGTAGAGGAAGCATAAAAGGTGAAAGATTAATCCCTGTTTTTAAAAAAGAAGGTGCATATTCAAATAAAATGGTATCTCGCTGTTCTAAAATACCAACAAAAATTCTTTTTTGATAAGCATTTAAAAAAACTTTTAATTTTAGCATGCTTTTCCTCTTATTTTAATTTGCCACGTTGTCTTTTTTTGTCATTTAACGCACTTGCGAATAACGAAGATCGATTTGGGGTTGTTTTAAAAAGTGTGTCAAATTCAGAAAGTGCCCCAACTGCATGAGCTAACTTTAAAAGTGATTCAAGAGAAATTTGCCCAGTAGATTCAAACCGTTTAAGTGACCCTAAACTAACACCAGAGCGAGAGCAAATCCCTTCTTGTGTTAAATTAAGCTCTAAACGTTTTGTTTTTATGCGATAGGCTAAATCTGTCATAATTTCTGTTGGTGTTTTTAAAATAAAAGTCATTATATTATCCGTTAAAGTTGTTTGTGCTACTCTATATATAATATATTATCTTTTAGTTTTTGTCAAGAAAAATCGTATCATAAAGCTATAAGCAAATTAAAATGCTAAGCAAAGAGCGTATCAGAGATATAAATATCGTAATTATTATTTAATTTCTCTTGATTTAAATTTATCCACATCAGGAGAGAATAAAAATCCATCAAACCAAAGTTTTTTATCTTTCCAATAATCATTATTAGGTTGACTATCTACATAGCGTTTAAATTTTAACAATTCGGAATAAAATTTATATTTGCGTTCTGTTGTTAAGTGATTCCATCTCGTTGGAATATTAGAAATATAAGCATTACTAACAGCTGTTGCTTTTTCATCATGTTGTGGGAACAAATGTGTCCTATCCCAGATATATTCACAAATTCGCACAAATGAGTCAAAATGTTTGCTTTTGTCAGATGTAACAGCTTTCGCATGTAAGCGTTTATAGTATAAAATGTTTGGAATGGCTGAAATTTTTGCCTCTGCGAAAATGGTGTGCAAAAAGAAAATATCATCTTCGAACAATGTACGAGCTGGAAAGTCAATTTTATTTTTTTGGATAAATTCACGCCGATAAATCTGTTTGCCCGACGTGACAGGATAAGTTAAAATATCACTAACTGTTAATCTGTTAATTGAATAGATGCTATTTGGTGAAAGTTCAAGAGGATAGGGTAATCTGTCATATGGGTTTAATCCTAAAAAAGTTCCATTCGCAGAAACCATAGAGGTATAAAAAGAGACCATGTCTAACTCTGTATCCTTTGTTTTTTTATAAAGAGCTGAAAGAGCTTTTTTATCAATCCAATCATCTGCATCAACAAACCAAAAATATTTTCCTTTAGCAAGTTGCATCGCCTTATTGCGTGAAAGAGAAAGCCCCATATTCTTATGCTCAATAATTGTGATTTTAGGATGATTTTGATATTTTTTCAAAATCTCAGAGGTGTTATCTGTTGAACCATCATTAACGATAATCAATTCATAATTTTTAAAGGTAGAATTTAAAACAGACTCAACTGTTTGTTCCAAAAAATGCCCATAGTTATAAGAGCAAACAATAATTGAAAAATAGGGCTTTTTCAAAAAATAATATGTGGAAACACAGCAAGTAATAGCTACAATGAATATTGAAATAGTACGGAACAATTTTATTGACATATAACTCCTCTTTTTTATGGTATATCTTTAATCTTTTAACTTAAAAGAGAATAAAAAGCAATGATATTTTATGTTTTAAAATGGTGAGTTGTAAAAAATGGGAATTGATTTTATTTTTCAACTCATTATTCAAAATAAAAAGTGTGCAAAAAAAGGGGCGTTTTTTGCATGGGGGATAATGATGCGGTATCCACGAACAACGCTAAAGGAATTAAAAAGGCGTTATGCACTTATTTTGAAAAAATGTTTTCTTTTGAAAGCGAGCAAATTGATAAGTTTGGTATTGAAATTGGAGCTCGTATGGGACTCGATTTGAATAGAAAAACGGAGCTATCTCTTGAATATAAAGGTGTATTTAAAGGAGATTATACAAATCACACAGGTTTAGCTACTGTAAAGTATAAATTCTAGAAAAATACATTGTTTTTTTATTTATAAATCAATTTTTAAAAGTTGGAAAAGTTTTCTTCATCAAATGAAAACATAAGTTCATCAAAAGAGGGATTAGAGGGCGTTGTATTTTTTTGATTTTTTAGGATAAAATCTTGTCGATTACCAAGAATTTTTGCATATTTAGAAAGTAAAGAATGCTCATACTGTCGTATTTCAGGCGAATCTGAAATACGTGTTAAAGAGGATAACAAATTGTTTGTTTTTTCTTCATTCATATTGATATCCTTTAAAACGCTTACCTTCTAATGATATCAAAAACGAATCTGTTTGTCAATAATGTTGGTAATTGAGATGTTTATTTTTTCTTGAAAATTTTGCATCTTATTGTATGAGGGGCAGAGAAAGGAGTGATAAAATGATTTTACTTTTTTTAAGATTTGTAATTATCATATATTTGTTGGGATTATTTATGTTGTTGTTTATGAAATTATCTCATGCAAGTAAGAAAAATAAAGGGATTTCATCGCTTTTTTTATTTCCTCTTTTGGTTTGTACTAAAAAGGGGCGAAAGGCATTGGCTGAAGAAATTAAAAATACGGGAGATAAGGAATGACAAATTTAATTAAGATAAGTATTGGATTAATTGCGGTGGCGGTTTTTGTTGTTGCGTTTACATGTGTAAAGCAAATTGATGCGGGGTATAGAGGTATCAAAACTGTATGGGGTAAGGTGATTGGTGAAAGTTTATCCGAAGACCTTTATTTTTACAATGCCATTAGTTCAGAAATTTATGCAATGGACTGCAAAACACGCAAAGCAACGGTAAAAACAAACGCTTATACAAAGGATGTTCAACAATCAACAGTTCAAGTTGCTGTGAATTACAATCTAAATCCTGCCTTTGCACATGTTATGTTTAAAGAAGTGGGGCAAGATTATGAACAAAAGATTTTGTACCCCAAAATTATTTCCGTGATTAAAGATACTTTTGGTGGATGGGAAGCAGATAAATTAATTGCAAATCGTGAAACGGCGATACAATCAATTTTTGAAAAATTACAAGCAGTGATGGTGCCTGATCATATTGATGTAACGGGTGTTGCACTTGAAAATATTGATTTTTCGGATCAATATGAACGTGCGATTGAAGAAAAACAAATTGCAACGCAAAATGCCATCAAAGCAATGAATAAAACAAAACAAATTGAGGAGGAGGCTAAGCAAAAAGTTTTGACAGCTCAAGCGGCAGCAGAAAGTATGCGTATTCGGTCACAGGCAATTAGTCAAAATCAAAATTTGATTCAATATGAGGCAGTTCAACGCTGGGATGGTAAATTACCTGTGAATATGTATGGTTCAGCGCCGATTCCATTTATTAATGCACTAAAATAAAAATCATTTATTATTCTAATAAATAATTTTATAAAAAACGTTGTTTTTAGAAACAGCGTTTTTTTATGCTTTATTTTTTGTTTAAAATATGCTATAACCCTCTCAAAGCATACTCTTTTTTGTGTGTATAAGTTAAAATAAAATTAAAAGGTGCCTTATGGAACAAAAAATAAATCAAATGCGTGAAGAAATAATAAGTGCGATTCAAAGTGCTGATACATTGATTGTGCTTGATGAAATACGAGTTAAAACATTGGGTAAAAGTGGTTCAATTACAGCTCAGATGAAAGAACTGGGTGCTTTGCCTGTTGAAGAAAGAAAAACGGCAGGTCAGTTGCTTAATGTTTTTAAAACAGAAATTGCTGGGGCAATTGAGGTTAAAAAAGCTGAATTGGAAGAAAAAGAACTTAATGAACGTTTAAAATCTGAAATGGTTGATGTGACACTTCCTGTCAGACCTCAGGTAAATATGGGCCGTATTCACCCTGTTTCTCAAGTGATGGAAGAAATGCTTTCCATTTTTGCACAAATGGGGTTTGATTTGGCCGAAGGACCAGATATTGAAGATGACTTCCATAATTTTGAAGCTTTGAATATTCCGCCATCACACCCTGCTCGTCAAATGCAAGCAACTTTCTTTATGGAAAATACGGTTGATAAAGTTTTAAGAACACAAACATCAGGGGTTCAAATCCGTACAATGGAAAATAAAAAGCCTCCTATCAAAATTGTGGCTCCTGGGCGGACATATCGTAGGGATTATGATATGACTCATACGCCAATGTTCCATCAAATTGAAGGGCTTGTGATTGATACAGAAACAAACCTTGCACATCTTAAAACCACATTGGTTGAGTTTATGAAACTCTTTTTTGAAACAGATGATGTCGCACTTCGTTTTAGACCTTCATATTTCCCATTCACAGAGCCATCGTATGAGGCTGATGTTGGTTGTTCACGTGAAAATGGTGAATTTAAAATTAAATCAGGTGCTGGTTGGTGTGAGTTACTTGGTTGCGGTATGGTGCATCCAAATGTGCTTAAAAATTGTGGGCTAGATCCTGATGTTTATCAAGGTTTTGCCTTTGGGTGCGGGATTGATAGATTTGCAATGTTAAAGTACGGAATTCCCGATTTAAGAAGTTTCTTTGATGCTGATATGAGATGGATTAAGCATTATGGTTTCTTACCACTTGATATGCCAACAAATACAAGTGGTTTAAGTTTGAATGGAGGATTAAAACGATGAAAGTTTCATTAACAGCATTAAAAAGATATTTTGATACAACAGCATCTGTGCAAGAAATTTCTGATAAGTTGACATCTATTGGTTTAGAGGTTGAAGAAGTTGTGGATAAGGGTGCTGATTTAGAAGGGTTTATTATTGGTGAAATTAAAGCAGTTGAAAATCACCCCAATGCGGATAAACTCCATATTTTACGTGTTTCAACTGGGGATGAAATGATCCAAGTCGTATGTGGCGCACCCAATGTTTATGAAGGGATGAAATCCATTTTGGCTCGACCTGGGGTCATGATTCCATCTTATGGCGAACGTTTGGAAAAAGGCGTTATCCGTGGTGTTGAAAGTATGGGTATGATGTGTTCTGAAAAAGAACTTAATCTTGGGACAGATCATTCTGGAATCATTGATTTGAAAACAGATTTGCCAGCTGGGACACCAGCAAGTGAGGTTTTCCCATCCGATGTTATTTTTGATGTGAATGTAACACCAAATCGAGGCGATTGCTTTGGCGTGAAAGGAATTGCAAGAGATTTAAATGCAACAGGAATTGGTACGCTGATTGAACAAAATGTTGAGCCTGTTAAAGGAAGTTTCAAATCTCCAATTCAAATTCATATGCAAGATGAAAATTGCCCAGAGTTTGTTGGCCGTTATATTCGCAATGTTAAAAATGGTCAAAGCCCAAAATGGATGCAAGATTTCTTAATTTCAATGGGTTTAAGACCAATTTCAGCTTTGGTTGACATCACAAATTATATGAATATTGCAGAATGTAGACCGCTTCATGTTTTTGACGCTGATAAATTGACGGGTGATATTTATGTCCGCTCAGCTAAAGAAGGTGAAAAACTTAAGGCCCTAGATGAAAAAGAATATACACTGCAAGACGGAATGACGGTTATCGCTGATGCTCAAAAGGCACAAAGTATTGCAGGTATTATGGGTGGAGAGGAAACGGGATGTACTGAAAATACAGTCAATGTCTTTTTAGAAGCAGCCTATTTTAACCCTATTTCAATTGCGTCAACAGGGCGTATTTTAAATGCTGAATCTGATTCAAGAACACGTTTTGAGCGGGGGATTGATCCTCTTTCTCAAATTGAGGCAAATGAAAAAGCAACGAGACTTATTTTAGATATTTGTGGTGGTGAAGCATCTGAGATTATTATAGCAGGAAACGGTGTGACGAACAAAAATATCATCGATTTCGATTTTAATGAAGTAAAACGTTTATGTGGTTTTGATGTTTCAAGAGAAAAATCAGTTGAAATATTAGAAAAACTTGGTTTTAAAGTTGATGGTAATCGAATTGAAGTTCCTTCATGGCGGTCAAATGATGTTAAATTAAAAGCTGATATTGTGGAAGAAATTGTCCGCATTTATGGGCTTGATGAATTACCTAATTCACCATTAAGACCAACCAATTTAACAACAAGTATTTTGTTGCCACATCAAAAGCGTGAGGTTGCTATTCGAAGATCACTTGCTAACCGTGGGTTAAATCAAGCAATTACATGGTCCTTTATGGATTCGAAATTAGCCAAACATTTTGATTCAAAAGGGATTAAAATTGCGAATCCAATCGCATCAGATTTAGATGAAATGCGTCCATCATTGATACCTAATTTGCTCTCTGCGGTTAAACGTAATCAAGATAGAGGGATAAAGGATGTTCAATTATTCGAAGTTGGACCAGAGTTTTATTCGACTGTACCAAATGAACAACGCATGGTTGCGGCAGGTGTGCGGGCTGGTAATTTTTATCCACGTCATTTCTTGGCCGAACAAAGGGGTGTTGATGTTTTTGATGCGAAAGCTGATGCATTGGATGCACTTGCTTCAATTGATGCACCACAAAATTTACAAATTGCAAGGAAAGCCCCTTCTTGGTATCATCCAGGGCGTTCTGGGTCAGTTGTACTTGGTAAAAATGTGATTGCTCATTTTGGTGAAATTCATCCAGCAATATTAAAAGTATTTGATATTAAAACGCCTGTATCAGCATTTGAGGTTTATATGGATAATGTGCCACAACCTCGTCAAAAAACAAAAGCTCAAAAACTGTTAAAAATGTCTAATTTAATGCCATTAACACGTGATTTTGCTTTTGTGGCAGATAAGGGGGTTGAGGCATCTAAAATTATGTCTGTTATTGCTAATGTGGATAAAGAAAAAATTACGAATGTGGCGATTTTTGATATTTATGAAGGGGATAAGCTCCCGCAAGATAAGAAATCGCTTGCCATTCAGGTAACAATTTCTCCAATGGATAAAACAATGACAGATAAAGAAATTGAAATTTTAAGTGTTCAAATTATTAATGCTGTTCAAAAAGCAACAGGAGCAGAACTAAGAGCTTAAAATTAATTTTCTTAAAAGAAAAAACGGGCAATTTTATTGCTCGTTTTTTTGTGAAAGATTTATGAAGGAATCATTTCAAAAATATTAAAAAAATAAAAAATATTACATAAAGATCTTTTTATTTGAAATTTTTATAACTATATTTTAAAAGCGATTATTATACAACTATTACATAGGAGAATCATAATGAAAAAATTAGTTTATACATCCCTTTTTGCAATGAGTGTTGCTTTTTCAGGTATTGCGATGGCAGGCTTTCACGCTGATACACCAACGCCAGCTGTAAAAGGTGGTTTTAAAGGTCCAACTACAGGAATAACAACAGTTGCTGAAGCTTTGAAAGCAAAGGATGATTCGCTTGTTGTTTTAACAGGGAAAATTGAAAAAGAAACAGGTAAAGAAAAATATCTTTTTCGTGATTCAACAGGAGCAATAATAGTTGAAATTGATAATGATGATTGGCATGGTCAAGACGTAACACCAAATGATACGGTAGTTATCCATGGTGAAGTTGATAAGGAAATTTTGCATGCTCCTGAAATTGATGTAGATAAGATTATCAAACAATAATAATTAAAAAACATTAAAACGAACTGTTCTTAAAAAATTGGACAGAACGAAAAGCCTCTTGAAGATTGAAGTAGCAATATTCGAGAGGCTTTTATATAATAAAAAAAGAAATACCAGTTTAATTTGAAACAGTTTTTAGCTTGACAAAAAATGTTTTTTGTTGTAATATCTAAAAATATAGACAAATATCGGGAGTGTGAATGAATAACGAAGATAACATCGAAAAATTTATAAATTATATTAAATATATACAAAGAAATTTTTGTTCTGAATCTATTTCAAAAAAGTTTTTGGATTCTCCATTTTCTAAAAAGTTGAAAGAATATTCTGTGAAAGATAAAGAAAGATGTTGCATAAAATTTGTTGAATATTTATTTCTTTTTATTCGGCGTGAATGTCCGAGTTATTATAAGCACTTGCGGATAAATAGTTTCTATCTTGATGAAAAAAAAATAAAAAATATGTTGTTGTTGCTGAAAAAACATATTGGAGATAAATCCGAAACATTTACTGAGGCTGTTGACCTTTTCAATGGGTATATATCTTCTGATAATATAATTTCAAAAAAAGCGATTTTAGATTGTGTTCGATCCTTTTACCCAAAGGATAAAAAACCTTCTAGATGTGCTGATTTTATTGTGTTAAATGAAATGAATAAGCGGATGAATTATATATTGACTTCTAGCGAGTTAAAAGATGTGTTGTATACTTTAAATTCTGAGTGCTTTTTTTCTGAACAAGATCTCTTATGTGATAAAAGCTCTTGTTCATATAATATACCAAATGAAAAATATTCTTTTTTAATAGTAAAAAATGGAATTTTTAATTTTTTGTATAAAAGGAAAAAACAGACTGATACTAAAATGGGCGTATGTTCTTTTTCGGATAAAACATTTGCTTCTTTTTATGCAGAGCTTAAGAAAAATCATATTGAACTAAGTGGTGAACAATCAGATACACCATTTTTAAAGGTGCATTTATCCAGTATAAAAGATAATCAAAGATAAATTTTTTATGGATTTTCTAATGGATAAAAAAAAGAACAAAACTTTAAAATCAATCGAAACAATTAATCAACAGCCTATTTTCTTTTTAGTATCCAAGGGTGATCTTGAGATTGTTAATGACTGTATTGTGACTGCGGGCTCCAGTTTGAGTGAGCGGATTGATGATATTTTAAAAATCAGAAAATTAGTGCTTGGTAATGATGGTAAAGAATATGTTTTTTTAGATTCTTCAGGAAACTCAATTTCTCCTTTGAATCCACATATGAAAACATCAATTGTACTTTGCCCAGATGGACAGCGTATTGGAACTGCAAAACGGGTTGTTTTTCGTGTGGATACACAAAGCGATCCACATGCTAGTTTTATTGCTTTTCTTGAGTCTTTTGAACAGCATTTAGGGAGTATGGCGTATAAAAGTGCTTATGGTGATCAAAAACCAGTTGAATGGCGTAATTTGTTAGAAAAAGAATATATTGCTATTCAATTAGAAGGGGATTTTATTCCATTAAAGGAAAGACAAAAAATAAAAGATGACACGCCTGAAGGTGTTTTTTTTACTTTGCAGAGTGAGTACAATTCTTGTGATAATGCCACCATTGTTGAAACAAAAATTTCGGTAGCTGAAAATTTTGCAAATTTAACACAGTTAAATGAAGAAATTTTTGATGAAATTATTGGGATTGCTAACTTCGAAGAATTGGATAGATATTTTGAAAAATTTTCTTCTTTCACATATGAAAATAAATGCACATTTTATGAGTGGATTGATGAGTGGGTTGATAAAAATGCGGAAATTCCTATTTTGGATAAGGTTGTTTATCTTTGTTGGCGTGGATTTAATGCAGATGCAGATATTAAAACAAAAAAAAATCAGTTAAACAGGTATCATTTTTTAAATAAGGAATCTCTGCAACAAGAGTTGAGAACTTTGCGAAGTGAACAGATTTCAAAAAATAAAATATATACGTTATTTAATGCTCTTTTGACTGTTGTTAACTCAGTCCAAGAAAAAGATACTTGTGATGAAGATGAAAAAAATGCAAATCAGTTTTATGCTATTCTTGAGGTGAAAGATTCTTATGCTAAAAATACGCTATTATCAGAAGATGCAAATAAAAAATTAACAAAACAATTGCTTCATTTTTTATTAAAAAACGGATTTGTTGTGCGTTCTCAGGGAGATATAGTACGAAGCCTTTGTGTTGTTGCTTGTCTTGCAAGTGATGCGAATACAGAAAATGTCAGTAAATGTTATCAAAATATTGCATCTGAAGTTCAAAAAACTTATCCTAGTTCTGACGAGTTGCAAAGAATTGTGGTGAGAAATTCAAATACAGAAATAGGTGTGGTGAGAAAGTTAGATGTAGAAATAGGTTCACTTTTGAAACAGTTTTTACAAAAATTTAGATCATAATTCAACATGCTCTTTTTTTAGGATTTTTGAAACATTTTTTCTGTTGTCAAAATCTTTAAAGAATGTTATCCTATATATAGGAGGGGATATATTATGGTAAAAGTCACATTGTTGCGAGAAGAACAAATTTGGGGCCCTGACGCTTTAGATGTAATTAAAATTTATGGCACTAAGGTGGCTCAAAGTGATTTGGCAATTGTTCTTGGAGGATGGCTTGGTAGCGATGGCGTTACGATGGAAGGGGATAGATCTGGATATATGTGGACAGCCTCTGGTTTGTTGGATTTAGGTCTTGTTCGAACCATTACGCATGCAGGTGATAAATGCTATTATTATCCAAATCGTAGACGTGATGGTGTGCGTCCTGTGTTGTTAAAAGATGAAACCGCTAAAATTACACCTGATTCAATTAGGGAAATGGTATTGACGGATGGTCAAATTGTGAAATTAGCGATGTATGGGGAATATCCACAAAAATCTGTTAAAATAAAGTTAAGCGAATTATTAGAAAAAATGTATCATAATAAAGAATTGAAAAAGACAAAACGTTATTTTACATTTGATACGGCGGGTTTGACTGATTATGAAACAGGGTTGAAGCCAAAGCAATATTTTGTTTATATTCACGATGGTAAGAGCTATGTTCGATTGGAGGGACGCCCAGCTGATAGCGATTCAATTTTATCGAATGGAAAAGATGTGCAAATTGGTGAACCGTATTGGATTGAAGTGTTGCCAATTAAATGGCTTGTAGATGAAAAAACGGGGATTTGGATTTCTAAAAAAGCACTGGTAAGTGGGATTCGTTTTGGTGCAGATGATACTTATAATGGTAAATTTGAAGAAACGGATATGCACCATTATTTAAATACATATTTTGCCAACGAGATGTTGAATAAATAGAATATATGAAATACAGCTCTCATGGTAAGGAAAGCGTATATCAAAAATGATTTTCTTTAATATTAGGACTTGAATTTTATACCATATGATGGTATGAAAAATAATAACATATAATACGCATAATATTTTGTGTTAGAGGTGAGGGAGTCATTTTTGTAATGAAGAAAATTTTAACCTTGTTTTTGATTGTTTTTATGGCGGGATGCAGTACGCTGACTCAAGAAGAAAAAAATGCTATCGATGATTTAAGACGTATTCGTATTACGGTTAAACGTCCTGTGTCAAAGTGGAAAGCTCCTGTGGATACGAAAAAAGCAACTATTCTTAGTATATTGCCAGGTGGCGGAAATTTTTATCTAGCAAGCACTGGTGCTGCAGGTAAAGAGCAATATCTTTATGGTGCACTTAATTTGATAACATGGCCTTTTTCGCTTTCTTGGGCAATACCGACTGTATATCATGAAGCAGACAATATTAACAAAAAAGATTTAATATATTATTATACTTATAATCCAGAGGGTGTAAATTTATTGCATTATAACGGATATCATCTAACACCAGAAGGGTATTTGCAAAGACTTTATCGTCGGGTTTATCAATATACAGATGCTACTCCTTGGGGTTATTATTAATAAATTCAAAGTGATTATTTTAAGTTAAAAGTTATTTATGTGAAATAAATTATCCCAAAGATATCTTTTAATGCTATAAAAAAAACAGGCGAGAATACCGCCTGTTTTTTATATTTTATTTTTAAATAAAATATTCTTTTAATATTTGGGGCAATTCATCTAATGAAACACGTTTCTGTTCCATTGTATCTCTATCACGAATGGTAACAGTTGTTGGTTGTTGTTCAATACTTTCAAAGTCAACCGTAATACAAAATGGTGTACCAATTTCATCATGACGACGATATGCTTTACCAATGTTCCCTGAGTCTTCAAGCATCACACGGCCAATACCTGTTTTTAAGAGTTGATTCTTAATGTTGCGAGCCATTTCCATAATTTGAGGGTTGTTACGTTTAAGGGGAATAACAGCCGCTTTAACTGGAGCAAGATGTTTTTTCAGTTTTAAAACAGTTCTCACTTCACCATTTGGTAATGTTTCTTCTGTATATGCTTCAGTTAAAACCGCAAGAACGCCACGTTCGACTCCTGCTGATGGTTCGATAACAAAAGGAACATACCACTTTTTTGACTCATCATCAAAAAGGGCAAGTTTTGTAGCACTTTCTTTGTTTTCATGTGGTGTTGATGTGAGATTTAACTCTGATTGATAACGTGTGTGGTTGCCAAGATCATAATCCGTTCTATCAGCAATTCCTTCTAGTTCTTCCAATCCATGTGGAAATTCATATTCTAAATCATATGTTGCTTTTGAATAATGAGCAAGTTCTTCTTTTTCAATGGTGTGGACTTTTAGTTTGTCTTTATTAAGACCTTGATCTAGCCACCAATTGATGCGATTATCCTTCCAAGTTTCAAGCCATTCTTCATCAGTCCCTGGTTTAACAAAATATTCAAGCTCCATCTGTTCAAACTCACGCACACGGAAAATAAAGTTACGAGGCGTGATTTCATTGCGGAAAGATTTCCCAATTTGTGCAATACCAAAGGGGGCTTTGCGTGAAGTAGAATCAACGACATTTTTAAATTGAGTAAAAATTGCTTGAGCTGTTTCTGGGCGAAGATAGGCATAATTTTCACTATTTTCAACAGGGCCAACTGTTGTTTTAAACATTAGATTAAACATCCGTGGTTCAGTTAATTCTGTGCTACCACAATTTGGACATTTTCCATCTTTGATGTGATCAGCTCTAAAGCGATTTTTACATTTTTTACAATCTGTCAATGGATCGGTAAAAGTTGCTTCATGCCCGCTGTAATGTAAAACTTTTTGATGTGTTAAAATAGAGGCATCTAAACCCTCAACATCGTCACGTTCATAAATCATAGAACGCCACCATGCTGCTTTCAAGTTGTTTTTAAGTTCAACACCTAAGGGGCCAAAGTCATAAACACCTTGCAAACCGCCATAAATATCAGCGTTTTGAAAGATAAATCCACGTCTTTTACAAAGTGAAACCAATTGATCCATAGATGTTGCTGGCATATGAGAATACTCCTATAAAATTATATAATTTAACAAAACTAAATCATTATATATTAAAAAGCAAAAAAATTCAATCTCTTTATCATAATTTTGTAGTGATTTAAAAATAAAAAAAAGCGGAACAAAAATGTCCCGCTTAAAAAATTAAATAAAATTTATTTTGCAGCTGGTTTTTGTTGTGGTTTTTTTCTTTTATCAACTAAATGATAAATGCCAGTTTTTGGGTTTTTCTTATATACTTCAATATCCCATTTATCCCAAACAATTTCAAATGAATCAGCTGTAATGTTTTGTAAGTTACCAGCATCGCTTGATAATTTGCGTTGAGCACGACCCTGTCCTAAATTAACAATTGTGCCAGACCAAGCTGGATGTTGAACTTGAACTTGACTTGGTAAAGTGTATTTCACTTCATTTGATGTGGTTTGTTCTCCGCCTGTATAATAAACAACCCCGACAGCCAATGCACCTAAAACGACTAAAAACGGTATAATTTTTTTCATATTTTTCTCCTTTAAAACAATCCAATCCTACCTAAATCTACTCTTAGCAAAAAAATAATTAAAATACAACAAAAAAAATACATGAAAACAAAAAAAATTAAAAGGATAGAGGGATAATTGTTTGAATAAGACCGCAGTCAAATTTTTCAAATAATGAAGATTTGTTTTCTATTTGTTGGTTTGTTTGATTTTTATTGAATTTTTTGGATAAAGAATCTGGTTTTCTGACAAATGTGCCACAGTGTGATATTGAGAAAAATGATTTTTTTTCTGGTATGTTGGTTGTTGCGTCTTCCAAAAAGATTTTTTTTACCTTTTGTGAGTTTGATTTCTGAAACGGTAGCGAAAAATCAAAATGCGTTGTTTGCGTTTTAAAAGGAATATACTGTACTAAAAACAGATGTGTGAAAAGATTGTCTTTGCTGTTTTTGTAACTATTAAACAAGTAAAATAGTGAAATAAAAGCCAAGGATATGATAAAAAGCAATATAAAGTGTTTCTTTTTCATATGATGACTATAGCGGTTTTTATAAATATTGTAAATAAAAAAAGCACACAGGATGTGTGCTTTTTGTCATATCTAAAGTTCAATATATGATAAATGCTACAGATTATGCCCTTGTAAGAATTTTTTCTTCCTTTTTTGAGGTTGAGGCAACATTTTGAGAGTGGCTTGAAATTCTGCGTGGTTGTCTAATCTCTTTTTCATAAACAGCAAAAACATTAGAACCTTTTTCATTTTTAAAATAATCAATAAACATTTTGGGTTGTTCAATACTTTCCGAAGATATTTTTCCTGGGTTTGTTGTGGCAACGCCAATATCTCTATAATGTGAAAACATTTTAGAAAAATGTTTTTGAGTGTCTTTTGGCATACAAACATGGCTATCATATTCCCCCCATGACCAATCAATCATACTCGTAGCCCATTTAGTGCACTCTTTTAATGCCTTGTTCGTTGGCGATTCGTTTTTTTCTTCTTCAGATAAGCTATCTAAATAACAGCCAACAGTGTTTAATTTTTTTATAATTTCATTTAATTCTAGATTTTCTTGTTTTCTTGACGAAAATATATTAAAAATACTCATGTTAAAACTCCTTTACACAATATAACATTGTTCGTGTTATAATTTATAAAGATATTTTTGTTAATACTTTTTTTGTTTTTATTATTTTTGTTGTGTTATTTATTCATTTGAATGATAGTTTTTATTTTTTATTATGGATTTTATAACCCAATTTCCTCTCTCGTCAGTAGAAATTCTAAATGGTTTTTCCCAGTTTGCAATAAGTTCAGCACCTTCTTCTTTTGTAAAAAAATCAATGAACAGTTGAGGGTGGCGAACGGTTGCGGCTGAGAAACTTTGAGGATAAGAAATCGCATCCATAATAGCATCATAATGCTCAGACATGGTTTTAAAATGATCTTCTACACTTTTTGTCGGGTAGCGAAAAAAATTATAGTGGCTTTTTAGAATTGTGCGTTTGTGGTTTATCAATTCCTTACATTCATCTATAGATATTCTCATTAGGGAATGAGGGTCATTTGATACGGATCTTCCTATTTTATCTAATTTATCAACAATAATTTCTAATTCCTTTTTTTCTTTGTTTTTTGAAAATATATTAAAAATACTCATGGTGTTCTCCTTATAATATTCTTTGATTATTTTTTCCTTGAAGTTGCTTGATATTTCTTTTTGCTAAAACAACAGTTTTTATTCCTACTCCAAGTATAACTCCAGCAACAACAGCAGAAAAAGTTAACAATTTTTTTGTGGTTGAGCTTATCCCTTTTTGAGGGGTATTTGGCTCGATAAGATGATGAATGTGTACCTTTTCTTGATTCCAAGCTTTAAGAATAGATGAGCCGTTTCCCCTTGTAAAATAATTGATAAACCGTTTGCGTTCAGTTGAATTTAAATTGTAACTATTTAACTTACCACTTAATGAAAGTTTTATTATATCCCAAAACTTTAATATTTCAACCTGCGAATTATTGATAGAAAGCGTATAATTTTGATCTTTTTCTAATGTTGTAATGGCGTTATCAGCTTGTTTTTTGCAATAGTCAATGTATTTTGATGTATTAAAAAGCTGTTTATTTGATTTAGATAAATTTTCAAGCTCTGAAACGATTGTTTCTAACTCCATATTGATATCTCGAGCTTTTTCAATGTTTGATGTAAATAATGCCATTTATTTATCCTTTCTTATTATTTTTTTGGCAGTTATGTTTTTGACGAAATAATAAAACAAAAACGACCTATTTTGTGTTTAAAAATTTTTGTTGAATCAAATGCGGTAAGACAGTCTGAAAATTTCTCTTTTCTACTTCTTTATAATAATGTTCACCTAAAAAGTGATACAAAATAGCATGTTGCTGTTTTTTTGTCAAAATTCCCTCATGCATGTGACGTATCACTTTTTGTGGAAAATTATACGAATCATAAATAGCCTTCCACTTTAAATATGTTGTTTGCATATCAGAGTTGTTTGAAACACTTGGATTCGCATATTGTTCATAAAAACGCAGTTGGTCAAAGACTTTCTCTCTATTTTTTGAAATACTTTTCGCAATTTGTGCATTTTGCTGATTTGGCGAATCTTCTGATGTTGTTTTTATAAGGCGTTCCAGCGTAACTAAAATTAGCTGAATAAGTTCTTTTTTTTCTTTTGACATAATCGCACTCTTAGTTGTTAGCTTTTAATAAGTTCTGCGTAATAGCTTTTACTTCAATGGGACTAAGTGCTGGTTTCCCATTGAGAAAAATCTTGTAATGTGGCATCAATACGGGATAATAATTTGATAAGTTGTTTTTTTTATATTTAGCAAGCATGTTATTTCCTTTTGTTGGGTTATTTAATTCGTTCTTTAAAAGCTTTAAAAAAAACTTTTTGTAGATTTAACGGTAATCTTTGAACCCCTTTTTGGATTTCGTGCGGCGTTAAGATGCAAGAAAGAGCAATCCATTTGTTTAAATTATCAGATTTATCCTGTGGAATGAGAGATTGAAGTTCTTCTTTTGTAAATAATTCCTTTCCCTCTCCTTTGGTAAAATGCTGAATAATAGCTCGCTTTTGTTCAGCACCATAACTGTTTAAATTTTTAAGGGTATTGATTGGGTCATTATATGAATCATAAATGGCTCGAATTTTTGCAACTTCACCTCTTTTTTTTGTGCAAATTCTAGGATTAAAAGCGTTTAATGAGTCAGCTTTTATGTGGTAATTATTCAAGTGTTGTAGATAATACTCTGCAGCACTTGTTTTTGCAAGGGCGGTGTTGCCGTTTTCATAAAACAAAATATCATTCTTGATGTTTGAAAGAAGGAAAAGTATCTTTTCGATTATGCTTATATTTTTTGTCATTAGAATTCAACTTAACAATTTGAAAGAGCTTGTCTTTTTTGTTCATATAAAAATTTTTTTTCATAGGGTTTTCCAATAATCGAATGAGGGAACCCTTTTCTTTGCGTTTTAAGTGCTTGTTCGAAGCTTAATTGGCAAATAAATTGACGACAAATTGGCGTTAGTGTATCGATAATGTCTTGTCTTTCCTCAGAGGTTAAATTTACTAATGTTGATACAAGATAAGATGGACAATGATAGATTTTGGTGATGTTTTTCCATTTATTTAGTTGTCTAGCAAGTTCAGGTGTTTCACCTTCATTGACACGAATAGAAAGTTCTGTCATTCGCCAATTGTGAAAAGCTGTTTGTTGAAAATCAATAATAGGCAGATCTCTTTGAACACTTTTTTTTGATTTTGATAAGTATTTATGTGCTTGGTCAATTGTTTTTACAATACATTTGATTTTTGAAATTTCAATTTCATCTTGACTTTTTGTACCCATCTTTTACCCTTTCTGTAGCAAAAAAACACTTTTATTTTAGCATGAATGGAGTTATTTGTCAAATGTTTTATTTAAAATGATTATTTTGCTAAAAAATAACCACCCTTAAATTTTTATGGGTGGTTATTTATCTTATTTTTTATAGATTTTATATGCTATTATTTTTCTTTAATTTTGATTTTTTTTAGATTAGGTGTTTCTGTTTTTGTTTTGGGTATGTTAATTTTAAGCAATCCTTTGTCAAAGGAGGCAGAGACATTTTCATCATCAATATCTGTGGGTAGAGCAATGGTGCGATTGATGAAACCGTAAGAGCGTTCTGAAAAATAGAATCCCTCATCATCTTTTTGTTCATGAGAATCTGTTTTTTCACCACTAATTGTTAAATAACCATCTTTTGAAATGTGTAAATTAATATCATCTGCACTCATGCCAGGAAGTTCAGCTGTTATTTGTACATTTTTAGCGGTTTCAGAAATTTCAATATCTGGTTCTAAAAGATTTTCCATTTGCCCGAATTTTTCAAAAGGGGCTATATGTTTATCAAAAATGCGATTAATTTCATTTTGAATGGAATTAACTTCTTTGTGTCTCGCTTTTAGGTATTTTTTGTTATAAGGTGCTACTTTTTGTGACATAATTTTCTCCTTTAATTTATAAAAAAACACTTATCAAAATTGTAGATAAGCATTTTTTATTTTTCTGCAAGGAAGGATAAACTTTAGTTATGTTTCTTTTTTTGATTTAAATTGAGCCATATAAAGTGCATGATAGGCTCCTTTTAATTCAAGAAGTTCAGTATGAGTGCCTTGTTCGATAAGGTTTCCCTCATTCACAACAATGATTTTATCGGCATTTTGAATTGTGGAAAGTCTGTGTGCAATGACAAAGACCGTTCTGTCATTCATTAAATTATCAATAGCTTGTTGAACAATCGCTTCTGATTTATTGTCAAGTGCTGATGTTGCCTCATCTAAGATAACAATGGGTGCATTTTTAACAAAGGCTCTTGCGATGGCAACGCGTTGTTTTTGTCCGCCAGAAAGAAGGACGCCTCTTTCCCCGATTTCTGTATCCAATCCTTTAGGTAGTGTTGTGATAAATTCATCTAAACAGGCAGATTTTAGGGCTTGATTAATTTCATGATCCGTTGCCTCTGGCTTGCCAAGTAAAATATTATCCCGAATAGTGCCTGCAAATAAGAAATTATCTTGAAAAACAATAGCAATTTGAGAACGTAGTGATTTAAGAGAAACATCTTTGATGCTGATGCCATCAATTAAAATTTCACCTTGTGTGAGTTCGTAAAATCTAGGTAATAGATTGACGAGTGTTGTTTTGCCACCACCAGAGTTGCCGACAAGGGCGATCTTTTCCCCTTTATGAACAGTTAAATTTATATTGTTTAAAATGGTCTTTTTCCCATCATAGCTAAAAACAACATTTTTGTATTCAATTTTATGTTGAATTGGCTGTAGTTCGGGAGCATCTTTTTTTTCAGAAACACTCATTTTCATTTCTAAAAAGTCAAAAACCCGTTCAATTGCCATAAATGACATTTGTACTGATGTGAAGTTTTTCCCAATATTTTTAACGGGTGTATAAAGCATTAAAAGAGCGGTCATAAATGCAACAAAGTCACCACTTGTGATTTGATTGGACTTGATAAGATAGCTCCCATACCAAATCGTGCCTGCAATCCCAATAGAAATAATAATATGCATCATCGGTGAAAGCCAAGCGGTTCTTTGTGTATATTTGATTTGCAATTTAAACATTTGCTTAAGAACATTTGAAAATTTTGAGCTTTGATGTTCTTCTAAATTGTAAGATGCAATCGTTTTAAGTCCTGCAAATGTTTCATTAAATGCTGTTAGAACAGCACCACCAGCAATAACAGTATTGCTCATAACTTCTTTAATTTTCTTGCGAATTTTTGTGAGTGGATATAAGGCTGAGCCAAGGACAATAATAGCAATAATAGCAAGTTGCCAAGATGTATAAAACAAAACACAAATAAGTGAGAGAGAGGAGAATATTCTTGTTGTAAATACTTTTAAATTATTTAGTAATCCAGAACAGGCAAGACTTGGGTCGCTATCGCATCTAAAAACGACAAACCCAGATGTATTTTTGTCAACAAAAGCAGATTCACAAGTGACAAGTTTTTGATAAACTTTTTGCTTGACGTGACTTGTGATTTTTCCGCCAACCCATGTGTTTAAATAAGAGGCGCCATATTCAAGTGCACTTTGAATAACTGTAAAGACAACAATAAAAACAGGGATGGTAAAAAGTGGAAGATTGAAAGGCGTTTCCCCACCTTTTTCCATAATCACCGTATCCATAAATGGCTTGAGAGAAAGGGCAATAACCGCATCCAATGACCCGATCGGAATGGTGATTAATGTTGCCATAAGAGCCCTAATCCAATAGGGTTTGATAAAGGGCCACATGCGAGAATAGTTTAATACAAATAAGTTATTTTTAAATTTATTTTTGAGCTGTGTTTGCATAATACCTCTTTTGTTCTTTTATAGTTTAGTTAAAAGGAGTATTTTTGTCAATGTTCGGGCATTTTTAAATGAAGTTTTACATATCTTTTTGCTTGTAAATAAAAAAAAAGTGTGTTAGAAAAAATATAAAAGGGTCGTTTAAGAGGTGCGGGGTGCAAAAAGTTTATTTTTCATTACCTGTTTTTGCGGTGACAATGTTGGCTTTTGTGGCAAATGCAACAGAGGTTAATCTGCCAACGGCTGTCGTGTTAGATAAAACAAGCTCTTATTATGATTCTGTATCCAATAAAATTACCTATGAAAATTCAAGTGATATCGTTGCAGGATCGGGTGGAAATACGGTTTTTGTGAATGCAAAAGATATTCCAGTTGATATTAAAAATACGGGGAATATATCAGCCCCAACAGGTGGTTTTGGTATTTATGGTCATACAACCCCAACAGTGGGTGCACCGATTTATATTGATAACCAAGGAACGATTGAAAGAATTCAATTGCAAGAGTTTGATGGTGTCACCATTTTTAACCAGTCAGAACAAGAAACGTCTGATGATTCTGAAACAGATACGGGAACTGATACTGGAACGGACACAGGAACAGATACACAAGCTGATGAAGAAAATACTGCTACTCAAGTTACGCCTGTTATAAAAGGGAGTATGTTGCTTGGAACAAATGCAATGGTTTCAAATTTTGGCGGTAGATTTGAAAATTTTGATGGAGATGATAAAAATAATACAATTGCATTTGCAAGTAATGGTACGTTGCATAACGGTGCACAACCTATTGTTTCATCAATTAAGGATGAAGATGGGCATGAAACACTTGTTCAAACAGGGTTAAATATATTTGATTCTTCTATTACAACCGATAATATTATCTTTCTTGGAAATGGTTTTTTCTCTAATGCTTCAAAGGTTGACGTTCAATCTGTTAATATGGGGAATAATGCAACAATTCGAAATGTGGTTGATCCCTATATTTCGAATGTTGGTGATGAAAATCTAGCTGGAAAGGTATTGCCAGATGGTGCAAATTTTAAAGCTGTCGATATTGAGGTTGGCAATAATTCAAATATTTTTAATGAAATGGGTGCGACGTTTGAAGCTGACCGCATTATAACTGGTGTAAATACAGTTATTACAAATGGAGCAAGTTATTATTTTGATTATCTAAATCAGGTTGGAGTAACAACTGTTACAATTGATGGTGAATTAAATGATATACTTGAGGGGATAGAAGGTGTTTTGGGCGGTGTATTGGGTGATTTAATATCATCACCAACAACTGAAACAACACCTAATTTAGGTATAACAACGAATACGACTTATTTCCCTGTTCCAAAAATTCCACATGCATCGCAAATGAATGTTGAACAGCTTGTTATGGGTGAAAATTCAAGCTTGATTAATAATGGAAATAGCGTCTATCAAGGTAATACAATTGATTTTAAAGATTCGGGGCAATTAACTATACAAGCTGGTAGTGTTAATTTAACGGGCGATTTAACTTTTGAAAATAATGGTTCAATTCTTGTTTCAACAATTTATCAACCTTCCGTATATGTTCCACAACTAAAAGATTCAGCAGAGGATGAGAGTGGGACAGATGATACGACAGGTACCTTACCTGATGAAAATGGAACAGCTCAATCAAATATAATGACAATTGATGAAATAGATGATACGTTGGAAACAATTACGCCAGTCGCAGGGACATTAACACCTGAAGCAATTGATGTTTTGATGGGTGTACTAAGAGATGGGAGTGATTTATCTGAAGCTGAATTGGCACGTATTGAAGCTGAATTAAAAGCGGATAGTGAATTGAATCCTGATAAACAATATACAGCTGAAGAAATACAAAATATTATTAATGATGCAATTAATGGTGTTGGTGGTGGCACATCAGGAGGGGGATCTTCTGGTGGTTCAGATAGTGATACATCAGATGATGGAGATGGGGATGGCTCAGGCGGTGGGTCACAAATACCTGATGATAATCCGTCAGCAGGCACAGGTGCTCCAACTGTTCCAGATGAATTAAAAGATTATGTTGAATATAAAGAAGTTTTGTCTGGAACCTTTTATGATGCAAGTCTTAAAGCTGAAAATATAAAAATGGGAGATAATGGCAATATTACTGTAACAGGGGGTACACTCAATACAAAACGAATTGATATGGGTGATAATGCCGTTCTTACCATTCAATCAGCAGCCTATTCTTTAGGTGAAGGTGGCATGACAGATGGATCGGGTTCTGATTTGACGGATGGCGAGAAAGCTGATTTTATACTACCTAGTGTTTCTGTATCAGAAGGCATTTATTTGGGGAATTCTTCAACATTGAATCTTGATGATAGGGCTTATCAAGATGGTGATGAAAAAATGGCCGTTATTTTAACTCCTTCAATTAATTTTAAAGCTGATGGTCGCATTGCGTTGAATGGTGATTTTACACTCTATGCCGATAGTGAAAAACAAACACTAGGACAAATTAATATGGCTGAACGAGGCTTTATTCAAGCCCTTGCAAAATTAAAAGCTGATATTACTTTAGGTTCGGATTCAAATGTATTATTGTCTAATCAGCAAGAAGAAGATGAAGACGGAGAAGATTCTTCTGCTGCTATTTGTAATCATTGTTATCAAGCTGGGACGATTTTAGGTTCACTTAAAAAAGCTGAAGGAGCCAAAAATGTACACATTACTGTGGATGTGGATGAAGCTCATTTTGCAAAATTAGATGGTGATATTAATGTTGATTCGATTTTGGTTGATGTTGGTTTGTTAGAAGCAGCTGGTGAGGTGAAAGGCAATATCTATTTAAATACGGATACAACATTCAGAGTAACAAGTTCATCCATTAAAGATGGTCCATTAATTATTTATGATCCAATTACTCGTCTTGATAATACAACAAATACAACTTTAGAAGTCTTGTTGAATAATAATGAATTTTACAAGACAACCAATACAATTAATGTTGAAAATTTGATTGTTCATCAAGGCGGGATTGAAGTTAATAAACCTGTTTGGATTGATAATGTCAAATTGAATGATAACACAACTATTCGTTTGACGGATAATTTTAAAATTGGGGAAATTAAAGAGTTTGATGGAGATGCGGTTAATACGACACTTGAAATTGATGCAAATGGAAAAAGTGTAAATTCATCTGGTGATGTTTATGTTGATAGAATTTTAGTTTCAAGTGGTAATTATAATGCATTGCATGAAATTAATATAGCCTCCACATCGGCAAATGCTGTTTATCCAACCTCATTTGAAGAGGGGGTTGAACTTGGTTCAGGTGCTTCATTAACAGCATATGCGGATATCTCTGTGCCACGAATTGTACGAGATCAAACAAAATTATCCAATGGGGAAGAAGTTTTAAACACGACATTGAATGTGAACTCAAATCATTTTGAAGTCCGTGGGAATGTTGATGTTGATAATTTAAATATGAATGGTGGTGTGTTTGAGTTCTTAAATGAAGCTGGGTCAAATGCGGTCAATGTGACTAACAATATTCATTTAAAACCCTATGCTGCGTTGGCAGGAAGTGGTATTTTAAATGTCAAAAGTGGTCTATTGACTATTGATGAAAATTCAAGACTTGCCGTTTCAAATAAAAGTGTTGATGAAACGCCTTTATCTGAGTTAAAAATTGTGTCCTCTAATGATACAATTATTAATTCAGCAGCTTCATATACAACGAAAGATTTGACAGTTAAAACAGATTCGAGTGGTTATATTGATGTCCGTGCAAAAGGAGCCAATAGTGATAAGATAACGGTTGAAGGAACTTTTGATTTAGCTGATGGCACACGAATAATTGTGCGTGATATTGAGGCAAATCAATCCTATGAAATTTTGTCTGCAAATGAGTTAAATGCAAATGCAGATAAATTAAGGACGACATTTTTATGGAAAGGGACAAAGCTTTCTACGAACAATAATACATTATCAGTTCAAATAGATGGTGTTCAAACGTTAAAAGAAGGTTTAGAACCCACAAAACGTTCTAAAAATGTGGACGAGCTGACAAATCTTTTAACCAGCTTAAGAGAAAGTGAAGGGGCTTATACAATCGATCCTTTTATTGACAATGTTTATTTTGCATCATCAGCAGATGAAGCGGTTGAAATATTAGATGAATATTCACCAGAAGGTTACCTAAATACATTACATGCAGCGAATCGGATGCAAAGCGTATTTAAGGATAGTGTAATGTCTGAAATGAATGCTATGCGTAATTATCGTGTTAAACATGACATGGCAAGAGGATATTATGTCAGACAGCCGTATTATTATGGTCGCCCAGGATATGAACGCTATTATCAAGGATTTAGATATGTAAGACAAAATCCTTATGGACAAAGACGAACAGATAGAGGTGGTTTATGGGCAAAACCTTTTGCTGTATCCGTTAGTCAGGATAATAAAGATAATCAATCAGGATATGATTTTGATGCGTATGGGTTTACCGCAGGTATTGACCGTAAAGTTGGTGTTTTAACTCTTGGGTTGGCAGCAATGTATGCAACTGGTGATATGGAACAAAAAAATAAAAAATTTGAATCTGATATGACAACATACGGTTTGGGTGTTTATGCGAGTGTTAATCCACATTATTCACGTACATTTATGGATTTTTATGCATTGTGGAGTGAAACATCTAATTCAACAAGTCGAAAGATTACTTCGTTAGCTGAAACAGCCAAAGCTGATTTTGATGTATCTGCTTTTTCAATTGGAGCTGACTTGGGATATGAAATCATGGTAACACGCAACTTTATCATTACACCAAAAATTGGTTTAGATTATACCTCAATAGAAATGGATGATGTAATGGAAAAAGGAACAGGTTACGCATTAACGAATTTGAAAGGCTCTGATTTACAATCTATTCAAACACCAATTGAATTAAAAGCCGCTCTTGATTTTGGCAATCCTTTCTTTCGATTTAAACCAGAGGCTCATATCAGATGGACGCATGAATTTGGTGATACGGCCTCAAAATCAACTGCAACATTTGTTAAATATGCCTCTCCATTTGCTGTTGAAGGGTTAAATGTTGATACAGATACGTTTACAGTGGGTGGATCGCTTTTATGGCTTTATGGCATGTCAGAATTAGAGTTGAAATATGATTATGATTTCTCATCATCAATGACGGGACACACCATCAATATGGGATACAAATATTTATTCTAGAATGAGAAGTATTTTTAGTGCATAAAAAAGCATTTTTTATGTTTTAAGCTTGCTTTTATTTTTTAAACATTTTACATTAAACGTATTGATTAAAAAATAACAATCAAAGGAGACTTTTAATGTATGATAATATAGAATTCATCGTTGCTTGTGCTGGCAAAAGTACCAGAAATTACCCCCATTCAAAAGGGATTGCACATAAATGTTTGATGCCGTTTGGTGATATTCGTTTAATTGACTGTGTATTGCAAGATATTGTTCGTATGGGAGGTAGACATATCACGCTTGTTGTTTCAGACCAAACGACTATTGATGCTTTTCAAGAGGCTCTAAAAACAGATATAAAAACAGAAGAAAAATTACGCAAAGGGGGTAGGGAGCGTATCGCTGATGTGTTGCGTGTAACATTCTTACCAGAAGATGTTGATTTAAAATTTGTTATTCAAGAAACACCTCTTGGAACCGCACAGGTTTTAGGTTTAGCCCATCGTTTATCCCCTAACAGACATGGGGTGCTGATTTTCCCAGATGACTTAATTGATTCAACGAAGGCGGACATTCCTTTTGTAAAAAAAATCACAGATTCTTTCTTGCAAAATACAAAACAAATTTTATTGACGGGTATTGTAAAAGAAGATGTCAGTAATAATGCAATTATTAGTCAAAAAAGATTAATTGAAAAACCAAAAAATCCAACCAGTAATATCGCTGGTTATTCACCTATTGTTTTACCAAAAGAATGTTTAGATGCTATTGAAAAGCAAACAACTGAAATTGAAAAAACGGGTCAGTTGCCTGCGGGATTGGCATTGGGTGAATGGGTCTATACTGATGGTATCAATGCCTTTTTAGATAATGGTGGTGAGGAAAATGGTTTCTTTGTTGAAATGGAAATTTTGGTTCCTGAAAAATATGAAATGATGGATACGGGAACGCTTCCTCTTTATGAAAAAGCATTGATGAGAGAACTCGTCACTCGCTCATTCTTTGCAAAAGAAAATAGGGAATATATTAGGAAAATATTAAGAGATTTAGACTAATATAAAAAACGGTTCATCAATTTTGATGAACCGTTTTTCTATTTAATTTAAGAACCGATTAAACAATATATTATTTTAAATGAAATTCCATAGTCGTATTGTCTGTACATTCTGTAGTTGTTGTAACATAATGAAATTCGTTATTTCTAGAAGAATTTACCAGCTGTTCGCAAGGAATTTTAGGAACATTTGTATAGGTAATTATAAAACCATTTACAATCCCTTCCTCCGCTTCAGCTTGACTAACAGTAATAGCACCACCCCAACGATTAGATCCTTTTCCGTCAGTGCATTTGAGAATGCCCTCGCTACAGATAAACGTCATATCTAAGGAGCTAAAATCTCTGCTCCAAGAATATGTATCAAGGACATCTTTGGCAAGGTTGTCAATCTCAATGACTGTGGCACTGCTTCTAAAATAAGAATCAACATATCCCATTGAAGTAATGCCTGCAACGGTAATTAAACCGATAATGGCAATAACACCAAGCATTTCAACCATGCTGCGACCAGATTGTGATGTTTTTTTTCTCATATTAAACCTCATTAATATTAATCCCCTACTATTATTATATCTCAAAAAAATAGTTACGACAAGTACTTTGTTGTAAGATTATTTAAGAAATAAGCTTGATAAAAAAATAAAAAAGATATATAAAGAGTAAAATGATAATTACAATAACCGAAGAATTAAAAGAGATTTGTCAGCGTTTTGCGACGTATCCTTTTGTAACAGTTGATACTGAGTTTTTAAGGGAATATACATATTATTCAAAATTATGTTTGATACAAATGGCCTCAAAAGACGAAGCTATATGCATTGACCCATTGTCAAAACAGATGGATTTAAGCCCATTGTTTGAACTAATGATGAATAAAAATGTTGTGAAAGTTTTTCATTCTGCAAGACAGGATATTGAAAATTTTTATTATTTAATGAAAAAAGTTCCAACCCCACTCTTTGATACACAAATTGCTGCAATGGTTTGCGGTTATGGTGACTGTATTGGATATCAAGAGTTGGTGCATGATCTATTAAACATTCAAATTGATAAAGGAATGCGTTATACAAATTGGGAGCAAAGGCCTTTAAATGTGGCTCAACTTGAATACGCATTAAATGATGTAACATATTTAAGAGATGTTTATCTGATTTTAAAACAGAAATTAGAAACTTCAGGCCGTTTAAATTGGATTGATGAAGAAATGGCTCTCTTAATGGATAAAGAAACGTATGACCCAAGTGATGAATCCTTGGCAAAAAAAATTAAGTATAATGTTAAATCTGAACGTTTAAAATTTTTGTATCAAGATTTATATATTTGGAGAGAGAGACGTGCTCAAAAATATAATCAATCCAAAAAACAGATTCTAAAAGATGAATCGTTATTGGATATTACGAAGGCCCATCCTAAAACGGTTGATGAATTAAAAAATTTAAGAGGGATTCCGCAATCATTTTTTAAAAAGAATATTGCTGATGAACTTATTCGTGTTGTTAATCAATCACTTTTAAAAAATAAGGAAGATTTTTATCCGATATCCTTAATGAAAAATAAGTCTGGAGCGTGTAAGAATTTAATGATTATGTTGCATTTATTAAGGGAGTTAGTTTCGGTAAAAGAAAAAATAGCCTTTAAAATTATTGCAACAAATGATGAATTAATGGCTTTTGCTTCGGGTGATGAACGTGTCCGTTTTATGCAAAGCTGGCGTTATGACATATTTGGCAAATATGCACTTGAAATTAAAAATGGAAATTTGCTTTTTTCCTACAATCCTAAAACCCATCAAGTTGATTTTTGTACACAAGATAGTCTTTTGGTAAAATAACTAACCCCTAATATAATAAATCAACTGTATAAAAAAATTATTCAAAATGAAAAATAAATTTTTATTTTAAGCAATTGGTTTAAGTGGATTTCTAAAAGAAAGTGCCTCATGAATATGTTGTGGAAGAATAGCATCTTCTTGTGTTAAATCAGCAATTGTACGAGCAACTCTGATAATGCGGTGATAACCTCTAGCAGATAAACGCATTTTTTCAGCCGCATTTTGAAGTAATTTTTTTGCATCGACAGTCATATTAGAAAACTGCTCGAGTAAGGTGCCATCAATTTGTGCATTCTGTAAAATGCCAGTTCCTTTAAAGCGTTTTTGTGAAAATTCCAATGCATTTTTAACACGAAGTGCAACAGTTTGAGAGTTTTCCCCCTTTTTTGTAGAACCAAGATCCCATGGATTGACGGATGGCACTTCTAATTGAAGATCAATCCTATCTAATAACGGACCAGATATTTTTGACAGGTATTCTGCACCGCACTTAGGAGCTCTTGTACATTCGTTTCCAAGAACGCCTAAATATCCACATTTACAAGGATTCATAGCTGTTATTAATTGAAATCTTGCAGGGTAAGTGATATGTGCGTTTGCTCTTGAAACAGTAATATAACCCGTTTCAATAGGTTGACGCAAAGCTTCAAGAACACTCCTGTTAAATTCAGGTAATTCATCTAAGAATAAAACGCCTCGATGAGCTAATGAGATCTCGCCAGGTTTCGCCTTTGAACCGCCACCGACCAATGAAACCATTGTAGCAGAATGGTGTGGTGTTCTAAAAGGTCTGGTTGTAATAAATGTTCCTTCTTTTATTTTTCCTGCCACAGAATGAATTTGATTAACTTCCAATAATTCCTCATGTGTCAAAGGCGGTAAAAGTGATGGTAAACGGGCAGCTAGCATTGATTTACCAGTCCCTGGAGGGCCAATCATAAGCATATTATGTCCACCAGCTGCAGCAATTTCAAGAGCTCGTCTTGCAGTTTCTTGCCCTTTAATATCACACAAATCTGGTAGATATGGCTTGTCATCTTCTTTACTTGTTTCTGGTTCAGGAAGAATAACTTCATTTTTTAAATGGTTGAGTAATGAAATTAAATTAGGAGCGGCAATAATATTTTGATTACCAGCCCATTTTGCTTCAGCACCTTGCTTTTGCGGGCAAATAAATCCAAGATCTTGTTTTAAAGCTTCAATAGCTGCAGGCAAAACACCAACAACAGGACGAATTGAACCATCTAGTCCTAGTTCACCCATCATAATATATTTTTCAATAAGAGATGATGGGATGATTTTCATTGCTGCAAGAAGGGCCATTGCGATTGGAAGATCATAGTGTGTACCTTCTTTAAAAACATCAGCGGGTGCTAAATTAACAGTAATTCGCTGTGGTGGTAAATTAATTTGAAGTGTGTTTAAAGCAGCTCTAACACGTTCTTTACTTTCTGTAATGGCTTTGTCACCCAAGCCAACAATCGTAAAACTTGGTAGCCCTCTTGTAAGTTGAACTTCAATCTTAATTTTTAAAACATGAATGCCAGCAAAGGCAACAGTATGCGTAGAAGATATCATTTACCACCGTGGAATATTTATATTGTTGCTGTTGTTTTTTTCAATGAGTTCATTTATAGAAACGTTAGTTGTACTAGATTGTTGATTTTGTTGTGGAGCAGTCCAGGCAGGATATGTCTGTGATGTTGGTGTATTGATGTTTTGAGTTGGGTAATCATATGCTGGTAATTGTTGTGGTTGATTTGAAGGGACAAACGGTGCTGTATATGCAGGCTGGATTTGTGAGGGAATAACAGGTGGTTGATACCCTGGATATGGTGTTGCTTGCGGTATAACAATTGTTTGTACAAATGGTGTTGGATTGGTAGCTTGTTGAGGGATAGCAATTGTATTGGGATTTGATAAAATTTGCGATGGTAAAACAGTCTGTTGCGGTACAACAATCGGAGGCGTTGGTTGTTGATATGTCTGTGATGAGGGTTGCGTGCTTGCTGTTTTTGGTGGTAGCAAATCACTTTGAGCATATACATCACGAGGTGGCTCAGTGTTGTAAACGCAAGCTGTTAACAAAAAACAAAAAGACAAAAGAAATAAACTATTCTGCATGTTTTTCACCCTTGTTTAAAATCTATCCTCACAAAGTATAACAAAAAGTTTTTTAAAAAGAAAGAGTTTTATTCATCAATTTGAATGCGTTCAATATGAGCACCAATATTGGATAGTTTTTTTTCAAGTTGATAATACCCTCTGTCAATATGGTGGATGCGTGTGATAATCGTTTCTCCCTTGGCTGCTAGTGCCGCTAAAACAAGTGAAACACCGCCTCTTAAATCTGCGGCCATAACAGGAGCCCCTGATAAAGAATGTACTCCAGAAATTAACACAGAGTTTGAGGTAAGCATCTTAACATGTGCCCCCATTCGTTGCAATTCTGGTATGTGCATAAATCGATTTTCAAAAATGCGTTCTTCAATGAGGGAATCACCTTGTGCAAGTGCTAATAAACTAGATATAGGAGCTTGTGCATCGGTTGGAAAACCAGGATATTCACAGGTGGTAACTGAGGTTGCTTTTAAAGAGGCGTTTTGTGCATCAACAATGAGCCCTTCATTTGTTTGGGTAAATGTAATATTTGATGGACGCATAACATCCATAATGGCGTCCATTAAGTCTGCTTTGGCTCCTTTTAAAAGAATTTTACCCTTTGTTATACCAGCAGCAACAGCAAAAGTTGCTGCTTCGATTCGGTCAGGCACAACACTATAGTCTGTGCCATGTAATTTTTCAACGCCTTCAATTGTTAAGACTTTTGTACCAATTCCTGTGATTTTTGCCCCCATTTTGACCAGTATATTTAATAAATCAATAACTTCTGGCTCAAGTGCTGGATTATGGATAATAGTTGTTCCTTTTGTTAAAACAGCTGCCATAACAGTATTATGTGTGGCACCGACAGACACTTTTGGGAAAAAGATTTCCGCATTATGGAGTGGCCCTGTTGCACAAACATAACCATTTTTAACGCGTATTTTTGCACCCATTTCGGTCAGTGCATTTAAATATAAATCAACGGGGCGAGTCCCAATCGCACAGCCACCTGGAAGTGATACTTCCGCCTTACCAAATCGTGCAAGGAGAGGTCCTAAAACCCAAAAGGAAGCACGCATTTTTGAAACAAAATCATAATCTGCGTGAATACTTGAAATATCATCAGCTTGTAATGTGATTGCATTTTTATCAATCTTAACTTTCATACCCATACTTTTGAGCAAATCAGAAAGTGTTAAAACATCAGATAAATAGGATATATTTGTTAAATGAACTGGTTCGCTTGTTAAAAGAGAAGCAACCATAATAGGTAAGATAGCATTTTTAGCCCCATGAATGTCAATTTCACCGTTTAGTGGATAGCCGCCTTTTATTTTAAATGCGAACATTTTTCCTCCTTTATTTATCTTGATTTTTTGATTTATTTAATTCTTCTTTTTGTTTTTTTCTTAATTTAAGATTTTTTTGCAAGGCTCGTGCTTGGGCTGCAAATTTTTCAGCTTGTTTTTTTGAAAGATTTAAATTTTCTTGCACGAGTTGAATAATTTTATCATTATTTTCTATTGTCATAGATTAAGCCTCTAAAATAAATGTTGCTGGACCATCATTATGGATTTCAACTTGCATATCAGCACCAAAAACACCAGTTTCAACAGGGATGTTTTGTTGTCTTAATGCTAAGATTAAAGTATCAAAAAGATTTTTGGCGTGAACAGGATTGCCAGCACCAATAAATGATGGTCTACGTCCTTTGTTGCAATCTGCTAGTAAAGTGAATTGTGAAACGAGTAAAATAGAACCTTGAATATCAACTAAGGATTTGTTCATTTTCCCGTTTTCATCTTCAAAAACACGCAAATTAACAATCCTGTTTGCCATTTTATCAATAACAGATGCTGTGTCATTTTCTGAGATGCCAACAAGAATGCAAAATCCTTTTTGACAACTGCCAACAATGGTATTGTTAACGGCAACTTGGGCAGATGTAACACGTTGTAAAATGAGTTTCATTTTCCTTATCCTTTTGTGCCAAAGAATACGTTTTTTTTATATTGAAGTCAAGGAAAATATAACTTTCTATTTAGCGACCGCCACCAAGACCCATACCATCAACCATTTGTTCTTGCATATCAAAGGTACCAGCAACAACCCAGCAGATAACGGCTGCGATAAGCAAAATAGCAAGCCCATTTAAGGCTGCAGCTTTGGCGGCAACATCTCTAATTGAATCTTCCATCCATTCCACAGACAAGCGTTCAAGAGCTTCGGTAAAGTTATCTAATTCAGCATAAATTCTTAAATCACCAATAACTTCTTCATCTGGAAAGCCAAGTTCTGTCTTATATAAGGCGTCACCAATATTATCACCATTGTTAACATGCTTTAATGCACTATCAATACGATATAAAAGATACGGTGAGGCATCAGCTCTTAAGGAACGCATCGCCTTTGAAACGGGTGTTCCCGCACTTACAAGTGCTGATAATGAAAGTAACCAACCAACACCAATAAAAATACGATAAATTGACCAAGGTGGAATTTTATCAGCATATGCTCTTGAATCTTTTTTCCATCTTGGGAATGTTAATGAAACCAATACCACTATAACGGGAAGTGTTAAAAATAAAATAAACGGGTGTTCTTGCACAAAAACGGATAGGTTTACAAGTGAAAGAGATAACCCTTTCCAACGAAGATTTGGCACGGCATCAACCATTGGCGGAACCATGTAGGCCCCGACCCCCCAAATCAAAAAGCATACCATCATCATTAAAAAGAGAGGATAAAGAACTGCCCCGATAACGGCAGATTTCATTCGTTTTGTTCCTTCAACAACCTTGACCGTGTTTTCAAGAGCTGTTTCAAGATTGGCAATGTCACCAACCGAAAGCATCAAAAGTTCTGTACTAGGAGCCCATCCTTTTAGTGCAACAGAAAAAGGATCACCATTTCGAATTGCTTTCATCCAGCAAGAAAGAGCAATAGCTGTTGAGTCATAAGGGCTTTTCCCATCTTTAGAAGCAATCTGATAAATACGTTCTAAAGCATCCATCAAAGAAAATCGATTTCGCAATAATGAGCGTAATTTGTTATACAAAGCAATACGATCATTACTACTTGATGGAAAATAGCAAAACATCATTTTGGCATACCCAATTTCAAACCCAGTTATAGGGCGGACAACAGCTTTTTTTTGTGAACCTTTTTTCATAAAAAACTCCTAATGTCTATCCTGTAATTGTTTGATCTAAGAAGCCCGTCCATCTTTCAACTTCTGCAACATCAATGATACCATTGAACATATGTCTAAGTGCTGATTCACGAAGGGTTGTTCCATTAAGCTCATTAATCCAATAGTTTGTGGCTTTAAGGGTATCTCCTTTCATCATCAACTCAAGGAATGTTGCGTCAGGTAAAATAATTTCAGCAACAGCAATACGGCCTTTAACACCTTTAAAATCGCATTGACGACAGCCAGGACCTCTTAAATAGGTTGTTTCTAAGGCAACATCACCGAAACCGTCTCTTAAGCGTTGAACAATAGGGGAATTAAGCATTGAAGTCGTTGGTATACGACAATGAGGGCAAAGCCTTCTAAACAAACGTTGTGCCGTCAACCCTTTCATAATTTCAGGGTCTCTTAGTTTAAATTCTTCAACACCCATGTCTTTTAAACGAATAAGAATAGCTGGTGCATTATTAGCGTGCAAAGTTGTCCAAACATTATGTCCAGAAAGAGCGGCTCTAAATGCCAAGTCGGCAGCTGATAAAGTACGAACTTCACCAATCATCATGGAGTCAGGGTCAGAACGCAAGGCGGCTGCCAATGCTTTTGTAAATTCACGTTCTTTAGCTTCTTCAACAGAAGCATTTGTAACTGGCATCTGTCTAGCACCAGGAATTGGATATTCAGGTGGATCTTCCACAGTAATCAAGTTGACTTCATAATTGCGTTCTTGCAACATGGCAATCATATTCCGTTGAAGTGTTGTTGATTTACCAGAACCTGTTGGACCTGAAATAATGGTAATTCCTGTTGGCATACCACGTAATTTATAAAAGTCTTCCGTATCTTTTTTCGTAAATCCAAGAGCTTCTAATGCACTGGATGTTTCCATATTTTCTTCAGCATAAAGTAAACGAAGAACAACATATCGTGTACCAAATGCAATTGGGTTAAATTGTAAACGAATACCTAAAATATTTTTTGGAAGAACAAGTTTCCCGTGTGAACCTCGTAGAGGCGTTCGTCCAAGCTTTTGTGCTGATTGGTATTCATTTTGTGCATAGTTTGCATCAGAAATATCAGCAGAAGCAAATGCTGCACGGACAAAGCTTTCACCCCATTCTTTTTTATATTCCATTTCAGTTTGCATCAAACCGTTAACACGGAACATAACAATTGTGTTTTCAGCCACAACAACGTGAATATCTGAAACGTGCATAGCTGCAGCACGAGAAACAATGGTGATAAAGTCACGTTGCATACGTGCTTGAGCTTGTTCAACGACATCAGGTTTTTCATTGGCTTCTTCTTCATCTTCAGCATATGTGTTTTGAGCGGCATATTCATAAATAGTACTTAAAACGTTCATTGGTACATATTCAGGTTTACCAATTTGTAAATGACGTTTTTTTACTAAATATTCAAAGCTTAAAACTTTACCATCGTATTTATATGTTTCAGCAACAAAATAACGACCGTTTGAAAAAAGTGCAAGGAGAGAACGTAAATCTTCTTTTAATTGAAATGTTGCCCCCGGCGCCGTAATACATGTGTTACCATTTGCAAAAAGTTTTCTAAGGAAAAGAGGATTGGAATAGTGTAAATTTTCTATATCGTCAACAGTTGTATTTAAATTATTCTTTTCTTCATCGATTTTCTTTTCTTCTTCAGCAGGCTTTTCTAAAAGAGATTCTGCTTGTTTTACAAAGGTTTTAGAGCGAGGAGCTTGAGCCGTTCTAATATAAAATTCCTCTTTTGATTGCGTTGGTTGAATATTTTGATTTTCTTTAGCAGACGTTTGTTGAGATGGATTTTGATTATCCAATACAGTCTCTTGTGAAGGGGTATTCTCGATTGAGGCAGTGTTCTTCGCTCCTTCATTTTTTTTCAATGCAGGTTGGTCATTTTTATCGTTTATATTGTCATCTTCGGGCAATGGTGGAAGATCGTCTTCATAACCTGCATCATTATCTTCAGGCAATGGTGGAAGGTCATCTTCATAACCTGCGTCATTATCTTCGGGTAATCGCGGAAGGTCATCTTCATAACCTGTGTCATCTTCGGGCAATGGTGGAAGATCGTCCTCATAACTTGTGTCATCATCTTCGGGCAATGGTGGAAGATCGTCTTCATAACCTGTGTCATCATCTTTGGGCAATGGTGGAAGGTCATCTTCATAACCTGCGTCATCATCTTCGGGTAATGGTGGAAGGTCGTCTTCATAACCTGCGTCATCATCTTCGGGTAATGGTGGAAGATCGTCCTCATAACTTGCATCATCATCTTC
>CALARE010000006.1 GCA_937888725.1 uncultured Alphaproteobacteria bacterium
AAAAACCGTTACAGAATTTGTAACGGTTTTTATTTTAAGTATATTCTAGTTATCCAACGTGCTGATTATCTGTCTTTCGTTGCATCATATGATGGTTTTTCTCTTGCATTGCTTTCGTTAATTTATCTTTCTTTTCTTTTTCTTCAACATGACCGTTATATACTGAATCTAAAGCTGAAAAGCTCATTAATAACGCTTTAGTAGATGTGTTGGCACTAAAATAGTTTGTATCGTTATTTGTGTTAGTTGGTACTGTTTGACCACTTGTAACTGTATAATGATACGTTTCATCTTCTTTTAAAACTGAATTTTGAATTCTTTCTTGTACCTGTTCAATAAAAGGATGAGAAGCCTCCATCAACGCCAAAGGGGATCCCTTCCCTGTAATTCGCCCATCTTCTAAAATGGTTAAATCATCTGCGTTTGCAATTTCAAAAGCATCATGTGAAACAATAATAATTGTTTTTTCATCTTTCAATGATTCAATCGTATCCCAAACAGCTTGTTTTGAGGAAGCGTCCAAACTAGAGGTTGGCTCATCCATTAATAAAATAGGACTTTCTCTTAATAAAGCTCTTGCAATTGCAAGCCGTTGTAATTGCCCACCAGAAAGTGTTCTAGAGCCTTCTTCAAACACATCCCTATCCAATGATAAGTCCCCTAACCCAACTTTTTCAAGTACAGATTGCATCTTTTCATCTGTTGCATCTTTGTTAAATAACTTCAATTCTTCCCGAATAGATTCTCTTAAAAAAACAGGCTCTTGAGGAATAACAGAAATTTGTTTTAAAACCGTTTCTTCTGTTAATTGAGTTAAAGGAACACCATCAATTAAAATTTCGCCTGATTGTGGATCCATTTTGTGTTGCAATAAATCCATAATTGTAGATTTTCCAGAGCCACTTTCTCCTGCAATAACGTGAATATCTCCTTTTTCAAAATTAAGAGAAATCTCTTCAACCCCTTTACCACTTGCATGATGGTAATCCATATCTAAAACTTGCAAATAACCATTTGAAGTGTCAAGTGTTTTATCCCCTGTTCTGATATTTTGCTTTTCATATTCAAGTCCTTTCATATTTTCTTTATATGTTCGGTATAAATCTATTTTTTGAGCTTGGTACTGCAAAAGAGAAATCGCAGAGTATAAAACGCGTTCAGATGCCATCATGGCAGCAGCAAATACAGCTGCAGCAGCAAATCCAGATCCTGCTGAAGCACCCGCAATTAAAGAGGCTGACCATATAGTCGCTGAAACCAATGCATTGAAAGGGACATTCTTCATACTTAGTTTTAAATTATTTTGAGAAAACTCTTTTGCCTTTTCAAGTGCTTTTTCTTGTGATTCAGCTATTTTTTTATCAGCATAAGAGGTATTATGTGTTTCTCTTAAAACAGGTGCTGCATCTACCATTCTATCTGCAGTCATACCATATTGATTGTGAGCAGCAATTGACGCAGCTTGAGGCTTTTTCCGTCTTCTTAAATTGTACAAATTGCTAGCCCAATTGTATAAAGAAATTCCTCCCACTAATAAACCTGAAATTGGATTAAGTGCTGTCAAAAAAGCTGCATTAACCAATAATGATGTCTTTGCTCGTTTCATATCCACATCTTTATCAACACTTGTCGAAATTGCAGCTGAAACCTTAGGCGATTGCTCTTTAACTTTATTTGCATCCACACTTTGCGATTGGATATAAGCTTTTGTGAGATTACTTTTTACTTCAAAATCAACGGTATTTTTAATATCTTGTCTTTGTTTAAAGGCAATGTTGCGATAAAATCCTGTTACAAGTTGCATTCCATAAATCAAACCACCAGCAAGCAAAACAGGTAAATGAGGTATCGCTGACATAACCATTGGCATCGTCACATCACTCACCCCTAAAATTCTTCCTATCCATGAAGCATCACGAACTGATTTACCATGGTCTTTTTTGAGTTTTTCATCCAACTGTTTAAGATGTCTTTTTTCAACTTTATGTCGTTTGTAATTTGAACGTGCAGTTCTAATAACATCAAAGGAATGTTTGGCTGTTTCAAGCATTTCTTTTTTGCTTGGTCTATTTGTCACAAGCGTACCATAGAGATAACGGCACAAATCAACACCACTTGAAAAATATCTGTTTGTCACCGATAAACATGCATTGTATGTATCTTTAAAAAAAGGCATTATTCTTTCTCCTAAACACTCTATAGTATATTATAGCATAAAAAGTTATTTTAATACATTTTTAAAGATAACACATTGAAAAGGCATAAAAAAAAGACATTGCAAACAATGCCTCTTCTTTATAAAAACCTTTAACTAAGATAGTTAAAAGATTATGATGCTTTAAAACCAGCAAATTTCTTGTTAAATTTAGCCAATTGACCACCAGAATCAATCAAACGATAGACACCAGTCCACGCTGGATGTGATAACGGATCAATGTCTAAACGAACGACAGCGCCTTCTTTGCCCATTGTTGAGCGTGTTTTAAACTCTGTACCGTCCGTCATAACAACAGTAATTTCATGGTAATCTGGATGAATATCTTTTTTCATTTTTAACTCCATAGATTCATTGAGGTCTATTTTATACACGATAAAAAAATAAAAATCAATACTTTTTTTAATTTTTATTCATTTTTTATAC
>CALARE010000007.1 GCA_937888725.1 uncultured Alphaproteobacteria bacterium
TTGAAATAAGGGGCACACTTTTTTAGAGCTAGTCTTGCATTTAGTGCTTAAAAACGCAAGTGGTTAAATAAAAGTTATGTGTCAATAAAAAAAATTCTCGCAAACTATCATTTCAAATGGATTACACCCAAACATACAGTCTAAGTTTCTTTTTTTATTGACCTTTTTGAAAAAAAAGTGTATTTTAATAACCAAATAAAAGAGGATTGATAAATATGAAATTTTTAGATGAAGCAAAAATATATATTAAGGCTGGTGATGGTGGCAACGGTGCTTGCTCCTTTCGACATGAAAAATTCTTAGAATTTGGTGGTCCTGATGGCGGTAATGGGGGTAACGGCGGTGACATCGTTTTTAAAGCGGTGGAAAATTTAAATACACTCATTGATTTTCGCTATCAACAACACTTTAAAGCTGAGCGTGGCAAAAACGGTGCAGGTCGTAATTGCACAGGTGCTAGCGGAGAAGATTTAATTATCAAGGTACCAGTTGGAACACAAATTATGGATGAAACTGGGTCTATCGTACTTGCAGATATGATCCAAGATGGTGCTGTTTTTGTTGCTGCAAAGGGAGGAAAAGGTGGTCGCGGAAATGATTCATACAAATCCTCCACAAATCAAGCACCAGAACAAGCCGATCCAGGCACTCCTGGAGAAGAATTATGGGTTTGGCTTAAATTAAAAATTATTGCTGACGTCGGGTTAGTTGGATTGCCAAATGCGGGAAAATCAACATTTCTTTCTGTCATTAGTCGGGCAAAACCAAAAATTGCCGATTACCCATTTACAACAATCCACCCAAATTTAGGAATGGCAAAAGTTGATGATAATATGATGCTTGTTGCTGACATTCCTGGTTTAATTGAGGGTGCCTCTGATGGTGTTGGTCTTGGTACTAAATTTTTAAAACATGTTGAACGGTGTAAAGTTCTTATCCATTTAATTGATGCAACCGCTCAAGATGTTGTTACCCCTTATAAAACCATTCGCAAGGAATTGAAAAAATATAGCCCTCTTTTAGCAACAAAACCCGAAATTTTAGTGTTAAATAAAATCGACGCATTGCTAGAAGATGACATAAATCAAAAAGTAAAAGATCTTAAAAAAGCTACAAAACAACCTATACATACCATTTCTGGTGTTGCTCGCATCGGTTTAACAGAGGTGTTGCGTTTAGCGTATCAAGAAATTTTAAAGGCAAAGGAAGGAGAATAATATGCCTCAAACAAAGAAAAAAACAACACAAAGTTCAACGCAAGTTGCCGCTAAACGTGAGGCAAAAAAAAATGAAGAACGCCTTTTAAAAGAAGAACCTTCTCAAAAGAAAAAAACAAAATCAACAACAAAAAAATGTGTTCGGAAAAAAGAGGCAAAATTACCACAATCACCAAACACACTTTCAAAAACACAAGTAAAAGAACTCATTGCCTTTATTGTACAAAAATTAGATGCAGGCAAAGCTGAAAACATCGTAACAATTGATTTAAAAGGGAAAAGTAGCTTTACCGATTATTTAATCATCGCAAATGGGAATTCCTCTCGCCATTTAAATGGTTTGAGCAATAACTTATTACAAGAAATGAAAAAAGCAGGTTACCGTACTCGAATTTCTGGTGATACATCAAATAGTGGTTGGATCGTTATTGATTTGATTGATGTTATGGTTCACTTATTTACGGCTGAAATGCGTGATTTTTATGATTTAGAGGGTGTGTGGAAAGAACAATTAAAATAAATTTTGGGGGACAAATGAAAAGAATCACATTAATTTTAGGTGTTATTTTAAGTATTGGTATTTTATTTTTTTCAACCTTTGCTCAGGCAGAAAAACGAATTAATAAACCACACAAATTCAACCAAATATATAATACCATATTAAGTAACACAGAATATTTAACACTTGGTAATCCATTTGGTAAATTTGTTATTGTTGATTTTTTTGATTATAGATGCCCCTTTTGCCAAGCATTTCATAAACAAATGATTAACGCTCTAAATGCTGGAAAACTAAAAAACGTTCGTTGGATCTTAATTGAAACCCCTATTTTCGGAGACACTGCAAACTTTGTTGCTAGATATATGCAGGCATCTAAAAAGCAAGAAAAATATAGGGAATTCTTTTTAGCGGCTGCTGATAAAGGCCATCTATCCCTTTACGATATAGAAGATATTGCTCGAAGTGTTGGTTTAAATATAGAACAGTTAAAAATAGATGCTTATACAAATGACGTTAGAACAGAATTTAAAAATAACATCGATCTTTACAAAAAATTTAAAGTCAAAGGTGTCCCGCTCCTTATTATTGATAGAAAAGTTTATAGCGGTGCTGTTCTAGATGAAAAACTCAATGATTTTTTAGAAGATGCCAATGATTAACAGCTAAATTCTAAAATAAATGTGCATCAAATAAATGATGCACATTTTTTATCCACAAACACATTTATTTATGAAATTTTTTTTGTGTTGTTATATTAAAAAATTCATCATCAAAAACTTTTGCAAGATTTTTAAAAAATGATTCGCGGTAATCAGGTTTAATTTTAGGCGGTAAATTCATTTCGATATTTCTAATAACAGTATTTAAATCCTCTAATGAATCTAAATGATAAAAATTTTTCAAATTTAAATGCTGATAACGATTGCTTTGCCTACACCCAATATCAATCACAGGTATATTATAAAAAGGAGCCTCTTTAATCCCGCATGAGCTGTTACCAATTAAAAAATCAGCGTTTCTCAAAAGGTAATTAAATGCATTAAACGAAAATGATTTTATAAAATGAAACTTTTTATGCGATTTAAACTTTTGATACACACCTAAAATCACTTCTGTTCCCAAATCATTATTCGGCGATACAATAATAACCTCTTTATCAATGCTTTTTAATTTTTTGAGCACTGTTTCGATTTCTGTTTTAACAACATTCGGTGATAATGTTGTAACAGGATGATAAATTAATATGGCATAGTCCTTATATTGATTTAATTGCAACATTTCTTGTTCAGTTGGCTCTGTAATTAGAAAAGCAAGAGAACTATTCCCCGTGATATGAATACGACTTTCATTTTCACCCATTTGGATAAGTCGTTTTTTTGCCTCCTCATCACCAACTAAAAACTGATGCGATAACTTACTCGTTGCATGCCGTATCGATTCATCAACCGAACCACTTAAATCTCCCGCTTCAATGTGACAAACAGGAATATTATTAAAAACGGCAGCTGTCGCTGCTGCCAACACCTCAGGTCGATCACCATGAACAAAAACAAAATCAATTTTTTGTTTTTTTAAATATGTCTCATAAGAACGGATAATGTGTGCTATTTCTAAGGCTGTCCCCTGCTCTTTAAATCTCTTATCCACAAAAATAGGACAGATTTTTTTTAAATCCTTCTTAATAAATTTACACGTCGAACCATATTTTTTTAACACATTCATTCCCGTTACAAAAACAGAGACGTTTTTATCCGTATGTGTTGTTAAAAAATCAATATAAGGCTTGATTTTTCCATAATCTGCTCTTGTGCCAGAGATAAATGAGACATTTGTCATTCGTTTAAATCACTCCATTCAATATGTTCGCCCTGAGCAATATCATTAATAAGTTTTTTACCAAGGGCCTTGTCTAAATCAGCCGCCAAAATACCTTTTAATGAAGGACGCTGTGTCTTTACCATCTCACGGGTTAAAACATCACCTGCTTTCAGATTTGTACCAGCAACAAGCGTTGAAAAGGCAAACTCAATTGTGATTTTTTCTTCTTTTGCGGGTTGTTTTGTCCCACCTCGCATTTTTTGAATCTCAGCACTTGTTTTGATAAGCTCTTGACATTCTTTAATATCCATAGAACAAACGATATCTTCACCTTTTCTATCTTTCGTATCTGTAAAGTGTCGTTCCAAAACAGAGGCACCAAGTGCCGTAGCAGCTTGGCAAGCAAGATTATTCAAACTATGATCTGAAAGGCCAATTATCGCATTGGGAAATTCTTTTTTAATCTCCTCCAACGCTCCTAAACGAATCAAATTAGCTGGTGTTGGATACAAATTTGTCGTATGCATAATCACAAAATTATTATGATATTCTTGAATAACACTAATCGCTTTTTTAACACTATCCATATCATTCATACCAGTTGATATAATAATCGGTTTATTAAGTTTTGCGATGGTTCTTACAAAATCATAATTATTCATTTCACCTGAACCAATTTTAAAAGCTGGAATATCCATGCGTTTTAATCTTTCAATTGCTTCAAACGAAAATGGCGTTGAGATGAATATCATCCCGAGTTCTTTTGTATACCGTTGCATTTCAATTTCATCTTCTTCACTTAAAGCACAACGGTCCATAATATCCCAAATTGAAAAAGGCGAATTACCAGGGATTGCTTTTTTTGCTAGAGAACTCATTTCAGCCGAAGGAATATGCGTTTGATGTTTAACAATTTCAGCTCCAGCTTCCTTTGCCGCACGAACAAGTTTTTTAGCTTCCTCAAGTGAGCCGTTATGGTTAATACCAATTTCAGCAATCACCAATGGCGGATAATCAAGACCAACTTTTCGCCCTTCTATTTCAATGTATGGATTCATTTGATACCTCCCTTTAACCTATATCTTATATCCCTAATTAAAAAAAAAAAAAAATGCCTTTTGCAAGTAAAAAACATCTATTTATTTTAAAATTTTCATTTTTTTTACTTTTTTTTGAAAAAAAATAAATTTTATGGTATAATATATATAGCATATTATAAATGGAGGGGAACATGACTGATAAAACAACAGATACCCAAGCTCAAGAAAAAGAAGCTCAAGCACAAGGGCGTGCAGAACAAGATGGTAAAAAAAACACACAACCAATCTCTGCACCGCAACCCATCAAAAAAGAAGGGCAACCTGGTCCAGGTCCTCGTGATACATCCGACGAAGATGATGGTGCAAACTATGACAATCCAATTCAAGAATGGTTTCAAACTTCTTTAAAACAGGGTTTAAATGAATGGCGAGCTTCAGGCGATAAAGTCATAAATGGTGTTGGCGGACTACAAGACACACCTGAACAACTTCTTATGTCTGGTGAAAGATATGTCTTTAAATTGTTTAATTGGGATTTTTGGGATGAAAGCAAAAAATTTATGGATTTTGAAACTGCCAATAAAGATATTAAAAAAGACTGGGAAGATATTAAAAATAAAACAACTGGAAATGCTCAAGAAGGTGTCTCTGATGGCTTTAAAGGATTAGCCCAAACCCTTGGTTTAACAAGTTTATTAAATGCGTGTGGGATTAATATTACAACACCCGAACAAGAAGCTACAGCAAACTCAAACGAGCAACAAGCCGTTATAAACAACATCAATTCTGCCAAGCAAACAAACGATAGGTAATTATTATTTTATAAAAATATTGACAATAATTTCAATTTATGGTATTTTATACCCATTGATTGATTTGTCATTGTTTTTATAAGGAGGAAATATGACACCTATAGAAAATAAAGCTATCCATGTCGCTGAAGATTTACACGGCAAAGTTAAATTTGGAAAAAGTTCAACAATGATTGAGCAACTCAGAAAAACAAGAGAATTACTCGCTGAAAACACAGAACTTATTGGTGAAGAAAGAGACATTCTTTTAGCTGCTGCTTGGCTCAACAAATGTCATGAACCCAAAAGAATCGATACTGAAAATGGCAAAACACCTTGGACCATCAAAGATATTGAAAATCATTTTGGCTCAAAAGTTTCACAAGTTGTTGGTGAATTAATGACAGAACCTGATGAGCCAGAACATTTAACAAAAATGCAACAATGGGCAATTAAGGCAGATTGGGCTCAAACCTTGTCAGTTGCTTCACAACAAATTTTGTTGGCTGAAAAAATTATTAACTATATGCAAACAAGAGATGACCCAACACCAAAGTGGTCCGTTGCAAGACATAAAGAATATTTAGATTCTAGAGATTTAATGGTTGAAGCTATTAAAGATGCAAGCCCAAGATTGTATCAATTATCACGCAAAGTGAAAGGGGAAGCACTTGTTAGTCTTGAAAAATTGGCTCAAAAACAAGCACAAGATCAAGCAATTAGCTCTCAAAAACCATTGCAACAATCGACTGCAAGTGGTCGAGATGGTCGCTAATCAAAAATAAACTTAATCAATCATAAAAAAACTCTCTTTTGACACATTTACCATTTGGTTTGTTCAATTGAGAGTTTTTTATTAAGACATAAAACGCATCAAACGATTGCTTTTTATAAAAAGATTGACAATTTTTTCAAAAAGTGGTATAATGTATTGCGTATTTACTCAAAATTAAAAGGATAATTTATGGTTGATTTTAAAGAACGATTTGTATCAAAAGAAATTGCTGAAAAACACAATTCCTATTTGGAAAGCCGTGGTGATTTATACAACGCTCAAAATCCGTTTTCAAAAATTTTAAGAGGGGAAATTCCTGCAAAAATTGTTGCAGAAACACCTTATGCTGTCATCATTCAAAATCAATTACAACGAACAAATATCTATAATTTAGCATTACCTATCTATCCTGCAAAAGATCTATTTGATTTTACAAATAATGCTAACACTGAAGATGTTATCGGTTATGCATATGCTATCCAAGCTACTATACAAGAAATTTACCAATCAAAACCATCTTTAAAAAATCATTTAAACGCATCTTCCTCAAGAATCGTTTTTAATATTGGCCCTTATTCACAAAATACTGTTCCACATTTGCACGCCCATATTATGGCTGATGAAAACTTAGTTGATTTTAATCATTTAACACTATCTCAAGAAACAGCCTCACAATTAGATTTATGGTCAAAAGAGCAACCTAACCCAACGATTGCAGCATATGAAGATAAAATGCATTCTTCAATTGAAACAGCTAAACAAATAGAACACACACCAAATACAACTATAAAAATTTTAAATAATGGTCAAAAATTAGGGTGGAAAGACTGTTCTTCTTTACATACTCTTTCAATTAAATCTGTGACTGATTTAATCCGTTTTTTCAGTGCTATTTCTTCATTAGCAACATCAAAAGACGAATGGGGTGGCAGAGCTGTTATTGATGTAAATAACAACAACACAATCACAGCACATGCATCTGGCAATGTTTTATTAAGAAAACTTCCTTTAACCCCCTTAACAAAAGAACAGTTAAAAGCAGAAATTCAAAACATTCGCCAATAAAGCAAACGCAATTAAATGCACTATTTTCCATCAGAAAAATCCTAAAGATGATACATATAATTTTTGGGATTTTTCTATTTTGCAACTGGTGTTATGTAATATATCTATCATTCAGAGTGAAGCAAGGGATATTCCCCCTCGTTCCTTGTTTTTGCAACCTCTATGCCATGGATGACGTTAAAATAGAGAAAATAAATAGCTAGATAACAAATAAAACACCGACTGCCGTGTCCATTCGCTGGGGGGACATAAAGGAGGCGTTTTATTGTTAGATAGCATTTAGAGCTCTATTTTAACACACAGACAAATACCTTTATTCCCTGCCCTTCGGGCGTTCTCTCCGCTTCAAATTCTGCCACAAAAAAAGCCAGCTTTCGCTGACTTTTTTAAATGGCAATCCTGTCGGATTGCTCGGGGGATATTCCCCCTCGTCCTAAAGGACCGCCTTCGGCGTCGTTCGCCTTTGGCTCACCGACCGCCCTTCGGGCGTTCTCTCCGCTCCAAATTCTGCCACAAAAAAAAGCCAGCTTTCGCTGACTTTTTTAAATGGCGATCCTGGAGCGATTCGAACGCCCGACCCACAGCTTAGAAGGCTGTTGCTCTATCCAGCTGAGCTACAGGACCATGTTGGGTGTTATTCTATCAAATTAACCCTCCATTTGTCAAGCAAAAAAATAATCACCTCTTAAAAAACCATATCCAAGGCCATACCTTGACGCAAAATCAACTCAGCCTCATGTGTATAATCACGCCCATTTTCTGCATGCAAAACAAATGGTTCTCTTAAAACAAATGGCTTTTTTGACCCCATCTTACCACGCACAATAATCCGCTTTGCTGGTGTTTTTATGTTTTTTACCAATGGGATAACCTCAATTGAACCAAGTGCCGTTTCTGATAACGCATTTAATATTTCAGGTAACGCTTCCATTTGGTGAATAAGCGTAAAAGTCCCGCCTGCCCTAATATGCTTAACACAAAAATGAATCCATTTTTTAAGAGAAATGCATTCATGAAAAGCAATTTTTTGTTGTTCATTTAAACGCCAACGCCCATTTCTATAAAATGGCGGATTTGTTACTACATGGTGAAATTGCCTCCCATGAAGTTGTATCGCATTTTTCGCCACATCATCTAATATAAATGTTGCATTACAAGCATTAAGTTTATTATTTTCTTCAGCCAATAAGAGTAAATCAGACTGGACATCGAGCCCCGTCATATCTAAATTTGCCATCCGTGCATTCAAACAAAAAAGAACAACCCCATTACCTGTCCCAACATCAAGAATGCTGTCCCCTTCTTTTGCCTGAACCGCTGAAGCTAACAAAACGGAATCAGAAGTTGCCCGATAACCATCTTTATCTTGCTTTAAACGAACTTTACCACCCAAAAATTCATCAATTGTTGTAGTCATAATGTGATTATATAAGAAATATACAAAATTACAAGAGGCATCAACCTCTTTTTGTTGACTTTTGAAAAATTATATTATAAGGTCGCAACTCTAACAAGGAAGGAACTAAATGAATAACATTTATAAACTCGCCGCTATTGGCTCACTTTTATCACTAACAAATTGCCAATCAGAGAAACAATTAGACGACAAATCTGCATTAGTTACAGGCACTTATATATTACAAACATGTGATAAAGAAGAAAGGGCTTTTTTTATTGAACTCAAACAGAATGACGAAACGTTCACAGCTTTTATTAGCACTCAAAATAAACATAAAATCCCTTCTGTACAAAAGAAATATCGTGTTGGGCAACATGTTTCTGGTGCACTTATCAAAACAACTTTTGATGGCGTTTATCAAGTGCGTGAATAATTTTTTACATTCAAACTCATTTTTTTATTGATTTTTTATTAAAAGAAGGATATAGTTAGTTATCCTTTGGGGATATAGCTCAGTTGGTAGAGCGCTGCAATGGCATTGCAGAGGTCAGGAGTTCGACCCTCCTTATCTCCACCAATTACCTCTTAAGCTTTTGGCTTTAAGAGGTTTTTTTATGCCTATTTTTCAGTAATTTTTGCTTCCCGTCACAGTTACACGTCACTTTGCCCGATAAAGACATTTAGACACACCTATATTTTAAGATTTTAGTACCATTTTACCCGAACGGATTTGATAGAAAAATATGATTTTTGCCCGATTGGATTTTTGGATTTCATTCGCACTTTAAGACATTGAACGAATTTTCCAATTTGTTAAGAGGATGTCTTAATATTCGCCTATTTTTTATATTTATCATAACATATTGAGTCATCCTTAAAATCGCAAAAAAAAATGCAAATTGTATAAGCATATCTATTTATTTGTTATATGATTACATTTAGGATAATTCGAACAACCAAAAAATTCTTTTTTAGTTTTTTTATTATTTTTTTAAATTGTTATTGAATTTTCTTCCAAAAATTACTTGCTACTGTTTTTATGTCTTGATCTAGTTCATATCTATTAGAGGAACTATTCATTATTATAAATTCTAATCTTCCTAAAAACCAATTGATTACAGATAAGTATCTTCTCAATTTATCAGTAGATGGCAAATAAACAGGGTATTCTTTAAAACTATGGACAAGATTATCTCTGTATTTTTGTAATGAGAAACACCAATTTCCTAATTGGGCATTCCAATACCTATCCCACTTATTATTAACTTTTTCAATTTCTTTTAAACATTTTTCTCTGCATGGTTCCGCTAGTTCACATTTTTTGAATTCATCCAGTTCTAATGGAACGTAAGTTCCTTTTTCTTCATAGATATCCATCGAATGTCTTGGTTTATTGTAATCTGCATCATAATGTTTTTGGGCAAAAAAATCTTTATTACGATAAACTGTATTAATTAGAAAATCCAAATTTGATTTTTTTTTGCCTTTATTTGGTTCTAAAATTTTTCTTATATTTACAATACAATTCAAATAAAGACTATTTAAACAAGTTTGAAATATATTACCTTCTTTTGTATTGTTAAAAATAGGAATGCAATATTCAGAGGTTAAAATGGTTTGCAATGAAAAGGTAATTTGTAATCTATGTTGTGTAACGATATGAAAGCATTCTTCTATTTCTTTAATATTTAAATCTAACTTGTTCAATTCTTTTTGTTTCATATGGATAATTCTTTCCTAAATTAATTATTTTTTTAATAATACCAAATTAAAAGTTCTTTAACAATCGTTTTGTAATTAAATTGTGCCATTCTTCGTAAAGGGTATCAAGTCTTTGATGGTTGGTTTCTGCTTCACTCAGTTCGCTGATTGATTTGATTAAAAAATGTAATGCATCTATGGATGGATGTCTGTTTTCTGATAGTATCATGCCATAATAATACTTGTTTTTGTTTAAAAACTGTTCAGAAAACTCATATTGAGTATTGATATATCACAAATCTTTTAAATGATTAAAGACCTTAATAGACAATGGAGCAGATTTAACCAAATTAAAAAATATTCAAGGTCAAACAGCAATAGATATGATTTTGGAGAAGATTTAATTTGATGTTTAGTATATATTATGATAGAATTATGTAATTATTAAATTGGAGTTAGTTATGGCTGAATATATAGAAAATGATGTGAGAAGTGT
>CALARE010000008.1 GCA_937888725.1 uncultured Alphaproteobacteria bacterium
ACTCTTGCAAATCAACTTTTCTCACAGAGGTTCTATCTGCTCCATAAGAGAGCAAAAGATTAATACCATCTTTATAATTTTCCTTGTAAGCGACATAAAGGGGGGTTTGACCTTTTTTATTTTTATAATCTACATTCATCCCTAAGTTTAACATAAACTTCAGACTTTTTATGCATTTATTTTCAATAGCATAATCGAATAAAGTTTTTCCTTCACCATCAAAAGCATAAGGATTAATCCCTAGATGCGGCTTGTTCTCATTATTTTTAGTAAGGTAATACGTATCCAAACCTTGGTGTAGAACACTTTCGAATGCTTGAACATTTTCAGATAGCACCGCTTGAATTAACCTATCATCTAAAAGAAACACATTTTTAGGAACAAACTTTTGAGGCTTATAGTTTTCAAGAATATCCATCAATATATAATTGCCACTGTCTTCAGCAGCATCAAAAGCTGTTGAGCCATATTCATCTTGAATATTCTTATCAGCACCAGCATCTAACAAGAGCTTGACAGATGCTTCCATTTCATATCCTATTTCACAATCAGAACCACAAGCCTCCATCAAAGCTGTTTCATTACAGTTATTGCACTTATTCACATCAGCACCATATTGAAGCAACAAATGTATTGTTTTAGCACACCAGTTTTTTGAAGCTTCCATCAAAGCAGTAAAACCTTGATTATCTGACAAATTAACATCAGCACCTCTTTTTAACAAAACCTCAACAACCTTTGCACAACCATAACTTGCAGCATATATAAGTGCTGTTTTGCCATCTTTTGTTTTGTCATTTACATCTTCAATCACTTTCGCAAAATTGACTGCAGCAGTATCATTTCCGGCAATAATAGCATCAACTAAAAAATATAATTGTGTCGTTGAATCAATAATTCTATATTTTCCTGGAGTCCTTTCAGAAGGGACATAACCGTGTACCTGAAAGAAATATGATGAGGCTTGTTTGAGCACATCAGCAGCAGAAACACCCTTATTATCTTTGAGCAAACAATCGCCACCATATTGATAAAATCCAGTTATCATTTTAAGTGTTTCTTCATGACCTTCTTTTACTAATATGTTTTCTAACTCATCATATTTTGCATCAACAAAGTAGCGTAAAGCGGTTTTCCCTTCTATATCTTTTATATTTGGATTGGCACCATGGGTAAGCAACAGTTTTGCCATATAATTATTGGAATTTTCTGTTGCCCACATAAGAGCTGTTTTACCATATTTATCTTGTGCATCAGGGTTAGCATTATTTTTTAATAACCACTCCACTATCTCTCCTTTATGTTCTTTTGAAGCATAAACGATTAGAGGGGTTCCATCTTCATCCAGCATATTTAAATCCATATGCTGAACATCATACAGAGATTTTAACTTTTCTATATCCCATCTTCTAACCAAATTAAAAATATCTCTATTTTCCATCAATCCAGCTCCTTAATTTTCCAAACATCAAATCTCAAAAAGTGACATTCAATATAACATAGATTTATTTATTTGTCAATTTATTTTTATAATATACAAAACAAATCAGAAATATATAAAAAAACACATACTATATACAAAATAAATGTATATATTATCCCTATATTATAGCTATTTTCTTTTTAAAATCTAAAATAAATAAAAGGGCTATAACTTGTTGCTGTTAAAAATATAACAGTCAACACGAGTAAACATAAACAAAAAATATCCATTCCAATTTTTGTGAATGCGTTTTTATCAAAAAATAACCACAATTTTTGTCCCCATCCTAAGGAAAGGGAAACACCAATCACAAAAATCATCCAACTGCCATATCAGAATATCCGCTAAAATCAAAATATATTTGTAAAGCATAAAAAATAATCCCTAAATGGAATCCGATCAGAAATATACTTTTCAAAAACTTCTCTATCATTTTGTCAGAGAACGATTTTCAATCAAACTATTTACCATAATCAACAAAACAGCCCAAATAAGCCAAAAATAAGAAGAAAATGGAACAAAACAAAATTTGCCATTTTCTCATATCAAACCCCTTATTCTTATTGATTAAAAACACCTTAAATAATCGACAAAATCTTGTTTATTTAATTCATATTTAATCGAGCCATTTTTTCTGTCTTTATATTTTTTTGACACACATTTTGAAGATGAAATTTCTTTAAAACCCAATTTTTCATAAACGTGTTGAGCTATTTTATTCTTTTTTGCAACATTCACTTGCAATGTATTGTACACATTTTTATCAAACAAATCAGAAATTAAAAGACTTAAAAACTTTTTGCCAAATCCTTTATTATGAAAAGAAAAATCACAAATTTTTATGCCAATTTCAGCACAATTATCGTTTTGTTTCTTATAATGCATTTCTCCAATCGGTTTTGCATCTACATCCATAATAAAATGACAACATTCTGCATCTGTATCTTTTTTTATTAATGTGACAACTTCATCAACTTGCACCCCAACGCCATTTGGAAATCCAGCATGTGCCATCACTTCACCATCATTCCACCAAGAAACAAGTTGCAAAGCATCTTCTACTTGAGCTTTTCTGAGTACTAAATTTTCAAATTGCATTGTTATTGTCACCCCGTCTATCTATGTTTATGGAGGGTATCATAATACAATATACTCAAAAAAATCAAGTTTTATTTACAAATTAGAACCTATTCATCTTTATAAAATTCTTGTTCTCTTTTAAAATAAATATTAACGCCTATATATGTTAAATGAAAATATTTGTTCATGACAAAATGCAACAAGGCTACAGTTATTTGCTAACCGAAAAAATGGGGCAGAATTTCAACCCATTGTTCCAACCATTCCTTACACCAAAAGAAATGTTGGCGTTTGGTGTTTTTGAAGGAAAATATTTAAATGATTGCCAAAATGAATTTCCATCTGATTGGTTCAAAAATGCTAAATTATCAACACATCCAGATATTAACTGTAATTATTTTAAAATAAAATCACGCCAAAGTTTAATAATTTGGAAACAAAAAGGCTGGATTATTGAACCAGATATACGAGGTTGGTTTCAATGGTATTGCCGATATTATATGGGCAGACGAATCCCTAAAATTGATATCATTCAAATTAACAGGTGGCGTTCTTTTAAAAGACATCAAGCTCAAATAGAAAAAAATTGCTTCCCTTACGACCTTTCTTGTAGACAAAAACAACGTCAAGCCCTTTTACAATGGGCCTATAATCCTTTTATTTAAATCTTTTTATATTTATAAAGAGCCGAGGGTCTATGCCCACTTCCTGAGGTAAAATTACCTGTTTCTTCAACTTGTGATTTAATAACACGACGGAATGCGGGGGCTAATAATTTTTTACCCAAAATTGCTTCATATACATTTTGAAGTTCTGTCAATGTAAATTCATTTGGAACAAGATGAAAGGCTAAATCTGTATATTCGATTTTATTTTTTAACCGTTCTAACCCAACTTTAATAATCTTTGTATGGTCAAAAGCCAAAGCATTTGGATCAAGTAAATCCATCTCTATCAATGGATTATTTTCATTTTGCAAAACAAGCATCCCCTCTTTTCTAATGATATTAAACCAATTATCTGCCTGTTGTAAAGGAAGTGGCAAATCTGAACGATTTATCAATGCCATATATGAAATAGAAATAATCCGTGTTCTTGGATCACGATTCACATCACCAAATGTATAAAGTTGTTCTAAATAAAGGTTATCAATATGAATTTTTTGTTTTAAAACTCGTTTAGCCGTTTCTTCAGGCGATTCGTTTGGTGCAATAAAACCGCCAGCTAAGCTCCACATATCTTTAAAAGGAAATTGGTCGCGACTCGTCAAAAAAACACTCATAATTTTTTCAGGTAATTTTCTATAATTATCTGTTTTTAAATCAGAAATACTAAAAACAAGTAAATCCGTTGCAACTGATAATTTTTCATAAATAGATGAATCATATGCTTTTAAAAATGCTTTTTCTTCACGACTTTGAAACATAAATAACCTCTTTTTTTTATTTTTTTGATAAAAACAAAGTGATAATAACATATTGTTTTTTAAATAACAATCCTTTTTTAGGGCTTTTCACAAAATAAAACCACACAAAAAAGTGCTTGACATGTTTTTACTTTTATGATAATAATAAATTGTTAATAACAGATAAAGAATAACAAAAAGGAGTTAGGTATGACAAAAAAATTAACTTTAAACCTAATCGATTTTCAAAATGACTTTGTTTTTCCAGATGGTGCATTAACCTTTGACAATGGCAAAGGCGATATATCACTTATTAAACGAGTGGAAAGATTTTTAATGCAAATGCCTAATAACCTTTTTGCATCGGCCATTGTTACTTATGATACACATCATCTAGATACTTATTTTCAAACTGAGGAAAGCAAAACCTTTCCCCCACACTGTCTAGAGGGTGAAAAAGGATGGTGTTTAGCAGTTAATCCTGACTATATTCATTTTAAAATACCGATCATTCAAAACCTTAAAAAATCAACATATGACATGTGGGCAAACAGCATTGATACCGTTAGCCAAACAATCATAAATCAAACAGATGAAGTCGTTCTATTCGGTGTTGCCTCTGATATTTGCAACAAAGCCGCTTTACTTGGTTGGATAAAACAAGATGTTAAAGTTACCATACTAAAAGATTTAACCAGAGGTATTTTTAAACAAACAGATGAGGTGCTTAAAGAACCCCCATTTGCCACAGCTGTTGCAAATGGTAAAATCAAAACAATGACAGCCCAAGCATTTTTACATCAACAAAAACAAAGGAGTCGAGCATGAAAATTGGCGTTGCAGTAATGCGTTTACAACCCCTTCATAAAGGACACAAAAAAATCATTGATAAAATGCTACAAGAGAATGAAAAATCTATTTTGTTCATTGGCTCAAAAGACTTGGTAGATGAAAAAAATCCTTATTCTTTTAAAGAAAGATTACACATGGTAAACACGCTTTATAAAGAGCAAATCAATAATGGTTCTCTCATTGTTCAAGGAATTAATGATATCCATAATCCACCACAATGGGCAAATTATATTAAAACACATTTACCACTCCCTGCAAATCGCTATTATTGCGGTACTGGACAAGATGCTCCTTTGTTCAAAAAAGAGGGATTTATACCCGTTATTATTAACAGACAAGAACTTAATATTTCAGGAACGCAAATACGATTAAAATTAAAAAACAATGATCAAAGTTGGAAACAAGATATTCCTGCCCAAATCCATCATCTTATTTAACAGGAGGCAACATGAAAAGAAATCAATTTTCACCACTTTATTGTGATTTATACCACCTAACAATGGCACAAGCGATGTTTGATGATAATTCTCATAACACACAAGAAACATTTGAAATGTTTGTTAGGAAAAACCCTTTTAACGGATCTTATTTGTTAGTTGCAGGACTAGGCGAAGTACTCAACTGGTTAAATAATTGGCACTATTCAAATGAGGATATCTCTTACTTAAAAAGTATCGGATTTAAGGACAATTTTTTAAAAATGCTACAACATTCAAAACTTGAAATTAGTATGAAAGCCTTTCGTGAAGGGGAAATTGCCTTTCCAAATGAACCGATTGTGCAAGTAAGTGGTCCTGCTTGGCAAGTCTTAATGGTTGAGGCAGGCATTTTAAACATCATTAATGCCCAAAGTCTTTTTGCAACAAAGGCAAGCCGAATTGCTCTAGCATCAAGATGTGATGGCAAGAAAAGAACTCTTTTAGAAATGGGACTAAGAAGGGCTCAAGACACACAGGGATTTACCCCAACAAGGGCGGCTTTTATTGGCGGAATTGATGCCACGTCAAATGTCGAAGCTGCAAAATATTATAATATTCCTGTTTCGGGAACAATGGCTCATTGCTTTATTATGCGAGAAGAAAACGAAGTCACCGCTTTTAAAAAATATATTAAATCATTCCCCGAAAAAGCCAGCGTTCTTATTGACACATATGATACGATTCAAGGTGTTAAAAATGCTATTCAAGCATCAAAAGAAGTTGGTGTTGAGCTTAAAAGTGTACGTCTAGATTCGGGTGATTTAGCTTATCTTTCAAAAAAAGTAAGAAAAATATTAGATGCTAATGGATGCAAAAATACAAAAATAACAGCGTCTAATGACTTAGATGAGTACACTATCCAAAGTTTGATTTTAGAACAGCAAGCACCCATTGATATTTTTGGTGTGGGAACTATGCTTGTCACTGCTTATGATCAAGCCGCTCTGGGCGGTGTTTATAAACTAAAAAAAACAAATAATCGTGATGTGATAAAAGTTTCTGAACATAGTATTAAAACAACAATCCCTGGGGCGACTGATGTCATTAGATTGATTGATGATAATAATAAATATGCTGGGGACATTATCTGCCAAGATGGGCACCACTTTTTAAATAATGATTCGCTCAGAAAAAATATTTTTTCAATTTCATTAACAACTGAAGAAAAAAGAACCTTTTTAAAAGGGAAAAAAGCTTTTCGACCAATGATAGAGGTTATTCATAATGGAAAGATTAATCAAACAGAAATGACAAGAGATTTAAGAGAAATTAAAAACAATGCCTCACAAAACTTAAATAGACTAGACAAATCTCATTTAAGATTAAAATCCCCACATGCCTATGTTGCAGGATTAGAACAATCTTTATTGAATAAACGAAACCGCTTAAGACAACTTGCACAAAAAAAGAAAGGAGAACATCAAAATGGAAATTAAGCAATTAAAAAACAAGCTTGTAACAGGTCTTCGTTGCTATTGCAAAAGCAATGGTTTTAATGATGTGATTTTAGGGTTATCTGGCGGATTAGATAGTGCACTTGTACTTGCAATTGCTTGCGAAGCATTAGGGGGGAACCACGTTCATACACTAATGATGAGGACAAAATATACATCAAAACAAAGTATTGATTTAGCACAAAAAGCCGCTCAGTTAAATAATGCAAATCACCAAATAATTGACATTCAAAATGCTGTGGATAACTTAATTAAATGTGCAATATTTAATCTAAAAAATCCTATTACAGAACAAAATATTCAAGCAAGAGTTCGTGGGAATATTTTAATGATGTATTCCAATGAATTTGGCTATTTACCCCTTGCTTGTTCTAACAAATCTGAAATTGCAATGGGTTATTGCACATTATATGGCGATACTTGTGGTGGACTAGCCCCTATTGGTGATATTTATAAAACAACCGCCTATCAATTAGCCGATTTTTATAATCAAGAAGGAAAATTTTTTATCCCTCAAGAAATTATTAACCGCAAACCAACTGCCGAACTAGCTCCAAATCAAAAAGATACAGATTCATTGCCAAGCTATGAAGTATTAGATGATATTTTAAAAAAATATGTTTTTGATAACAAAATACCAAATGAAAATCAAAAAATCCTTGTGCAATCCATTCAAAAAAAATACCATCAAAATGCTTTTAAACGGCAACAATTGCCACCTGTCATTTTAGTGTATTAAAAAAGGAGGCTACAGCCTCCTTTTTCACCTATTATACAATATTAATCTTCAGGAATTCCCTTTGTATAATCATCAAAGTACCCTTTAATTAAAACAACAGGCGTTCCCTTATCCCCCGACCCTGTTGTTAAATCACAAAGAGAGCCCACTAAATCTGTAATTTGACGAGGTGTCGTTCCTAAAGAATAAGATGTATCACCTTTTTTCTTTTCTGCAATAGCTGTTTTAATAACTTCTTCTAAATTACCGCTATTATTATCTGCAACCGCTTTAATTTTAACTTCATTTGGCATACCGTTTAAACCATCAGTATATCCAGGTGACACTACAGGATCTGCAAATTCCCATATTTTTGTTTTGGGACATTTAAAACCACCATCTCCATAAATCATTACTTCCAAATTCTTACCTGTTTTGGCATAAATCAATTTTTGTAAATTCTGACAAAATTGTTTGGCATCTCTTGGAAATAATTTTAATCGATTCGCATCAGCATAGTTAGAACCCAAAACGCCATATTCACTCCATCCATGTTCAGAATTTGGCACCGAACAAATATTTTCAAGCGTAATCACGTCCGCTCCCAAATCTGATAACATTTTTTGATGACGATGTCTTGTGTGAATACTTGCAACAATGACTTGATTGGTAAATCTTAAAATATCTTTTGGATTATTTAAAAATACAATTTCAATTTTGGGTGAAATGCTTTCATAAAGAGCGACATAATCTGTTTTTGTTATAGGGTGCAAATAAGTTCCAACCCTTTCCTTAAATTCATTTTTTGTCAAAACATCCGTATATGGATTAATATTAAGATGGTACAAATCATCTTCATCCATCAAAGCATTACCAACTTCATCAGAAGGATATGACAAACAAACATAAACCTTACCACTTACACCCTTTGCAATCCCTTCCAAAATTTTAGCAAACCGATTCCGTGATAAAATTGGGAATGCAACAGCAACGTCCCCTTTAGGGAATTTTAAACGAATATCTGATGCAATATCCTCTGTTGAAATATAGTTACCTTGAGCTCTTGCTAAAAATGATTCTGTAATACCCAATATATCCCTATCATTTAATGTAATTGGTTGATATTCTGAACAACCTGCGTCTATCAACATATCAGATATTATTTCTTGAATATTATCCCCTTGTTTAATAATTGGCATACGAATCCCGTAAACTGAAGCACCAACATATCTTTTATCTGTTTGATTTAAAGTCATTTTCCCTCCTAAAAAAGCATATAAAAAGCCCTCTTTATCAGAGAGCTTTACCATTTTTCAAAATTAAATATGTATTCATTTAAAAATCTTCAAAACTTATTTTCTTACAATTTAGTATATCAAATTAAAAATCAACTTGCAAGAAAATAATCATCTTTTAAAAAACGTTAAAAAACACATATTATGGTATAATAGAATACTGAACGATACCCCAAAGTTGAACAATAAAAAAATCCCCCTAAGATATAGAGATAACAATCTTCTAAGGACAGTTCATTATAGGGCTTTTTTCCTATCTTATAATGCTTATATAAACCCATCCAACAGGCAAAAAGTTGCCGCATGGCTATCGCCTCGGAATCTCGTCACACAAACACAAATACTCTAAAAAATGAGAAAATTTAATAGCTCAAAACGAAATTTTTTCTTTTAAAATCAAATACTTAATTTTTTTAAAAAGTGACAATTTGTTCGATTTGCAAATTGGCTAAAAGTGGCAGATTTGCTGGTCTGTGGGCAAATCTAAAGAATGTAAAAAAAGGGGTCGTTTTTTGCGATATTTTTGCCCTGTTTTTTTAAGGCAAAAAACATAAAAAATCGAAAAAATATCATTTTTATGCAATTTTTAGATAAAAAATAATCATTTAAAATCAATATATTGCTGGAAGATTTTGAAAAATCAACCGTTTTTTTGAAAATTTATGGTAAATAAACATAACAAAAACAACCCTTACAAAGTTTTGTAAGGGTTATTTTTATTTAAAGAACAAACTATTAAGC
>CALARE010000009.1 GCA_937888725.1 uncultured Alphaproteobacteria bacterium
CCAATACCATTGATAGCCATTATCCCCTTAACCTTTTGGTTACAGGGGATTTTTGCAAGAAGAAAACGCCACTATTTAACGGCGTTTTTATTTTCTTTAATCTCTTTGACGCGTTCCTTTTCTTTTTTTATTCAAATATGTATTTGCTGAGGATGATTTCCCTACTCTATTTAATCTATCTGAAACATATGATTTTTCATATTCTTCGCCATTCAATACAAAATTAGTTGCTGTTCTTATTTGTTTAATGATAGGTATATCTTTTAATTGGATAGTTGTTTTATCATCACAAAAGGAACGAATGGTTTTAGCAGCTTTGGAACAAAGCATTTCTGCATCATCTTTTGTAAGAATTTTCTTACCCAATTTTTCTTCAGCAAACCTTTTATTTCCCTCTATACTTATGCTGTCAAATTCAGCAAGTATCTTAGCCTCATAAACTTTTGGCCTAAATATCATACAAAATGTGTCCTCTATATATTTAAGTAACCCCATTTCAATGAATTCCATTTTTTTATTCAGACCTCGCCCCACGAGAAGTATCTTGAACTGGCAATTTCTTTTGATCTGTGATTTTTTGAACCTGACCTGGAACAGATACATCATCTCCTTGTATATCTTCATCTAAGTAAGGTTCAAATGCTTCACGTGTCAGCCATGGTTTGTTATCTGATTTACCTTTTTCTCTGGGCATATCAAATATATCTCTTGGTATGACAACTCTGCTCCCTACTTTACTAAAATCAATAGACTTAATATCTTCAATATTTGTCATAATAATATCCTTTCATTTCATTCAAATATACTCAATCCATAGCACATTTTGGGGTATCTTGCAAGGATTATTTGGTAGAGTATCTTTTTAAGGCACCACAATAATGGCGATTAATAAAATCAGTAATATAAAAGCATAAATTTGTAGGCGTTTTTCCAACGGCGAAAGTGTCTTTTTCGGTAAATATCTCGTAAAATGGTTATTTTTATATCGCCCCCATAATCGTTGTTGCCTTACATATAATACAAGTGGGTTATTATCTAAACTTATTCGAACATTGTTCCCTTTTACTCGATTAGGTTTTCATCCTTGTATTTTCTCTATATTTCTTTATAATATTTGACAAACAACTTCAAATACGCTATAAAAAAGGTATATTTTAATAAAGAAAAGAAAGGTAATAAATGAATATATCAGATCTTAACGACCTTTTAGAGGCATCACTTGAAACAGGTGATTATTCGAAACTTAAAGCCATTATAAAAAAATATGAGCATAAAAATATTTATTTATATGAACCCGAAAAAAAAGCCCTTGAAATTTATAATTATTTCATCAACTTAAATAAGAAAATTGATTTAATCTTTTTTTCAAGAAAAGACAGATCTGCTTTTATACAGGCTATTCGGTCTGGAAATTTAAAAAAAATTACTTCTTATTTGAAAAAATATGAAGATTTTAAAGTTTTTGAATGGGTGAAAGAAGGATTGATTGAAAAAGTATCAGAAGCATTGAAAAACGGTTTAAATCCAAATAAAAAAACAGACAATAAAGAAAGCCTTTTACAAGTAGCGTCTGCGTTTGGAGAAACAGAAATTGTTGATCTACTCCTTAAAAAAGGAGCAAGAATTAACCCTTCATTTTTTGATAGTGAAAAAGAAAGTCCAGCTTTGCGAGTAGCTGTTTATCATAATCAAACAAAAACAGCCCTTTTTCTTCTTGAACATGGAGCTAAAATTTCAAGCAAGGTTTTGTCAATGGCAATAAAAAACCAAAATGAACCTCTTGTTCAAGGCATTTTAAATGTTTATCAGCAAAAATATGCACATAATGAATATGAAAGTACACTATTTTGGCAAAGCACTCCTGCTTTAACATATGCAATTGAATCTGGAAATGAAAAGATTGTAAAATTGCTATTAGACGCTGGAGCTAATGTTAACACAGAAGGCTCTACTCTTCCTGTTAAGGAAGCCTTTTTATCACGAAATAACACCATTATTGATATGGTTTATGAAAAAGCTGATCAATTTCAAAGATCTCAAATGGCATCTATGGCTATACATAATAGATTGTCATCTATTATGTTTCATCTTTATCAAAAAAAATGCCCTGTATTTTCTGAAGATTTAAATCATTTCACAATTGAAAACATATTAGGCTTTACATTTTTGAACAATGACAGAGCAACATATGATATGATTATGAAAACATTATCTGATGATGAAAAAGCAAAAATTGATTGGAAAGAGGCAAAATCCCTCGTTAATGATAATGGGCATATGCCTGATACTGCAAGGAATTTAATCGTGCGTACTTTTAAAGAAGTGTTTCAAGAAGAACAAAAACAGCAAGAAGCAGAAAGAAAACCCCTATATTCAAATCCAACACCTTGTTTTTCTGTATCAGGAAATTCTGAGGCACATACGGATATTTTGCATGCCACTTTCCCTACATTAATTGCTTATCAAAAACCGATTTTTCAATTTACTGATAAAGAAAGAGGCACAAGAGAGATATAATCTATACTTTATAAAAACACAAAAGCCTTGCTAAATAAGCAAGGCTTTTTGTGGTTTATTCATCGGCATGCTGTGTCTTTAATATATTTAAACAAACGCATTTTAATGAATTCTATTTTTTTACTCAGTTCTTTCCCCGCGAGATGTATCTTGCGTTGGTAATTTCTTCTGATCGGTGATTTTTTGAATTTGAGGGGCTGATTGTTGGCTACATTTATTTACTACTGTTGCAGTCAAAAGGATACCGCTTCCTGCAACAAGAGTGGATAGTACCGAATAAAGTACTAACTTAAATCGTGATAGATTTTTTTCAACCTTTTCAAAAGAATATGTTCGTTTTTCACCTTTATCTTCAACGGTATAAGTTGATTTATCCCACTCAACGGATTGAACATTTTTTGCCCCCGTCATTTCATCACCTTTGTTGTTATACAACGTCCAATCCCCCACTATATTTCGAATAGCAATATATTTCGGTGCTTTTTCATTATATTTATAATCATAACCACCATGATAAGTTATAAACCAGCCATTACGAGCAGCAATAACATAAAAAGGTATATCATCACCATAAGATTTTACTTTATGATCTGTTCTAAAATATCTATTATTAATAAACTTCTTTTCTGTCATATAATGCTTTTTCTTTATTCATCTCTTGCACCACGAGAAGTATCTTGAACTGGCAATTTCTTTTGATCTGTTATTTTTTGAACCTGACCTGGAACAGATACATCATCGCCTTGTATATCCTCATCTAAGCATGGTTGAATATTGTCCAAAAGTGTTTTGCCATAATTCTCAACGAGTTGAGGTGTAATATCTTGCACACGAACAACTGGTGTTGGAAATTTTTGTTCTAAATCCGCATCACTAATGGGGACAAAACTTTCTTCTTTAATGGCTTTTCTGATATGGGCTCTAACAGCTTGACTGTGTTCACTCTTTTGATGCATAAATTCAAGCATTCCATTTTTCATAACATCTGAATGTGCCAAATCGATGGGTGTATCTCCCATTTTGTTTTTTCTATCCATAGATGCTCCATTATTCAATAAAGCAACAACTAAATGTTCTAGGCCTTCTTTTTGAACAGCAATGTGTAATAAAGTGTCCCCGTCCATATCTGCTTTTTGCACATTGCAGGTTTTATTTTGGATAGATTTGATAATACAACTTTCTAATTGAGGGGTATGTTCAGAATATTTCATAATTGCAATATATTCTAGTGTTTCATCTGGATCTTTTGATGTATCACAAACATGGTCCAAATCTTTATCAAAACCTTCTTCCGTATAAAGAGGTAATTCTTCAACTTGAGGCTTAAAAACCAAAACAGCTAAATTTTCAATCTTTTTAAAAATCCTTGTTAACAAATTTTCTTTTTCCATTGTTTTTTACCTTTCCCAAATAAGTTTCAATATACTTCAATATACTTAATTTAAAAATGTTTGTCAAACATTATAAAAATATAAAATTATATTTTTTAAAACAATGAAAAAGGCTAAAAAAGACAAGTTACATCCTATACTTCTATTGTTCTTTTGTTAGAAAAAACACCCTTTGAAAACAAAGAGTGTTTTTGATATTTTTAAACTTATAGATTTTATTGATTTTCTCTTATTTGACGTTTAAAAACCATAAGTGCGAAATTTTCAATTTGTTTTAATCCTCTTGTAATAAGGTTTCCACCAACTGATTTGTTCGACTCACTTGTCAATTGTTTATAAAATTTATCTTTTTCACACTTTTGAGCATGTAAGATAGCTGCTTTTTCTTTTAATTTTTCATATCTAATAGCTTTTTGCTGTCTTTCTTGTTTTGTATCAGGAGCCAAAACTTCAAATGCAAATGCTGATAATTCCATATCATTTAAAGAACATAACATTTTAGAATAGACAAAAATTTTATCAGCGATTTGCTTTATTTTCCCTGCTCTACATTCAAGGTATAACGGATAAGTTGCATCAATATCTGGCAACTTTCTTAAATCTGAATCAGACTTTTGGTTGTCAAATAAAAAAGCAGCTCTTGCCTTTGTTTGTTTTGTTGCTGGGAGAAAATATGCAGATGTCAGTTGCTGAACAATTTCTTTTTGTAAACAAAGAGGTCCTTCTTTTTGTTCTTCTAATATAAAATCAACCAATTCGTTCCGTTTTTTTATAGGAAGCAAACGTAATATTCTTTTCAATTCTTCTAATTCTTGTTTTGTGTTAGATGATAATTCCCTAAAATAAATTTTTGAGCTTTCTGTCATATTTTACCCTTACTGATTTGATGAATAACGGCTTATTGTATCATATTTATTTTTATTTGTCAATATTTTTATATTATTTATTTTGTATCGTGTTTCAATATGAATAATGATATAAAAAACCATTTTTATTTATCAAACTCTGGATTGGTCTTTTAAGAATTTTTGAACTGATTTGACAAGGTTGTGACGGGGTTGTTTCCCCACAATCTTATCCATATAAGCATAAGGTTGTGCAATCTCTTGAAAAGGGGAAATCGTCCCATTGGACCAAACCCGTTTTAATGATGGAAGATGTTTTTTTGTCACATAGATACACAAATTGTCAACAATACGTTCCTTTTCTTCTTGATGAATGGGTGGATTTTTCAAGTGGTTGGGATTAATTATCAAATCTTCAATCCCCAAATGTATCATCTCATGTACGATAATATGAGCCAAAGCAGACTTATCCTCCCATTGATTACCAAATCCAAGGATGATATGGCCAATATTTTGCTTGTCTCTAAAATACTTACCCCCGACACTAAACGCCACCAAATCAATCTGGTATGCTGGTAAAATTTCAAATCCCCAATGATTCTTTAGTTGTTGTATTTCATAAAAACAACTTTGTACCATCGGCAATACGGCTTGAACTTTTTGAATAAACGGTAAGTATTGCTCTTTATTATAAAGTTCATTTCGATAAAGAGAAAAATACTTATTCTTAAAGGTTGAAGAATCCAATCCTCTGTCTTTAATCATCTGATTAATCAAGGGGTTATTTAATTTTTGATAATATTCAAGCCGATTACTACGACCATTATTTATATACCAATCTAAATGACAAATGTTTGATTGCAAATGTTTAAAAGCGCTCTCAACATCAGGTACAGGAATTGTAATCGAAAACATAGGACTCCTATTTCATAAAAAAGATGGGTATAGAAATATTATCTACTTCCTCTTGTTTTTAGTAATATTTTTCATGGTATCATATATCTGAATTTTTTTCAATGTAAATTTATTTATAAGTCTATCTTTTTCACCTACTCTCGGCTCAGACTCACGTTGCCCCCGTGAGTCCGCTTCTCTAACCTCTACGCATACAAAAATAGCCCTCAAAAGAGGGCTGTTTTTGTATGGTGCCGCTCGTTCGAATGGGTATTCCCATTGTTCCAATGGGTCCCTTTCGCCACGCAACCGCTCGTTCGGCACAAAATGCCGTCTCGCGGGCTATCGGCTCGGCCTCACGTTGCCCCCGTGAGTCCGCTTCTCTAACCTCTACGCATACAAAAATAGCCCTCAAAAGAGGGCTGTTTTTGTATGGTGCCGCTAGTGAGAATCGGACTCACGACCCCTCCCTTACCAAGGGAGTGCTCTACCACTGAGCCATAGCGGCAATAGAGCGATATAACAATGTGTTATTTCTATATGAGTTTTAGCAACTTGTCAAGATGTTTTTCTGTTAACTTTAAATTATTTTGAAAAAAATGAAAAATGTGTTATAATATCAGATATAGATTGGAGACGATAATGGATTTTTATTACAGTTGCTATCAAAAAGAACTTAAAAATATTCTTCAAGAATATAAAAAAGAACATCTTTCTATAATGCCGACAACATTTATTGACCAAGGAGAAGACACTCTTTTTTCAAGTCAGTTATTGCGAGATATTGGTAAGGTCTTTCCACCTCAATCCTATCTCTCGAAATCTTGGCTTTTGCATCAAAAGTTTGTGCATAAGCTGACGCCAAACGAAAATAAATTTATTTATAGAGCAATTCGTTTTTTTGATAAAAATAAAGAAAAATACAACCAAGTTCAGCAAAATCCAACTTTTGAAAATATCCGTACCTTTGGTCTTGCAAATTGCGGGGAATTGGCTGACGCTTGCATTTTAGAACAAGATAAAGAAAATCCAATTATACCAGCGTTAAAAGAGGTCTCTTTTCTTCGGGCAAGTATTCAAATTCATATACCAACAGACAAATTAGTGGCAAAAGGGATTATCTCAGCTGATAATCAGATGCCAAAAAAAATACCATTAGACCATGTTTTTTTGATTTGTGAACAAGGTGCTGATAAGTCTACTTCTGAGATGATTAAAAATTTTAAATCAGCAACTCGTGAAGCTGAAGCTCTTGATTTGTGGCAAAGAAGGTCTGGGAAGGCACATCAGTTGATTATAAATTATATGAAATCAGCTGGTGTTTCAATGGCTCAATTGAGACTTTTAAACCCTAAAACAGGTGAAAAAAGGTATTTTAATCTCACATGTAATGATGGTAAACTTTTAATCATTCCTGCAGATAATAATATAAAGGCTTTTTCAAATGACAATAGATAGCATACGGCAAGAGCTTTTAAAATATCAGGATGATGATTATAAGCTGTTTATTCAAAAACTCATCCCTAATTGTGATAACATTATTGGGGTTCGCATGCCCCTCTTAAAAAAAATGGCAAAAGAAATTGCAAAGAATAATCCGCACACTTTTATGGCTTCTACCCCGCAATCTCATGAAGAAAATATTTTGCAAGCACTTGTTATTGCCAAATGTGTTAAATCGCCTAGTGATTTTCAATTAATTATAAATTTTATCCCCCAAATTAATAATTGGGCGGTATGTGATACGTTTTGCACTTATTTAAAAAGTGTTTCCCAATTCCCAAACGAAACTCTTGAATTTTTATCTCCTTATTTAAAGTCCACACAAGAATTCGAGGTGCGATTTGCCCTTGTTTTACTTTTATTTCACTTTGTTGAGAAGAAATATTTGCCTTTTATTTTTAAAGCATTAGATGATTTTAATCATCAAGAATATTATGCTCAAATGGGTGGTGCATGGCTGTTATCCACTTGTTTTATCAAGTACCCAGAGCAAACGCTTATGTATTTGAAAAAATCAAAACTAGAGACACAAACATTCAACCGTGCTATTCAAAAAATCTGTGAATCAACAGCCGTTTCCCCGACATTAAAAATAACAATAAAACGCTTAAAACGCCCTTTTTAATGGGATATGTAATACATTGTTTTTTGAAATAAATAATAAAGATAATCTAAAATTGGAAAACCTTTATTCATCAAAATAGCCTCTTTATAAGCGTAAAATTTTTGCCACTCAAAAAATTCAAGAGCATTTGATTTCCATGGTTTCTTTTTACCACTATAATGGTAAATCACCTTATCAAAAGGTGTATGAATCCGATGTTGTGCATTATATTTAACAGGAAGTGTCTTTATTTGATGCATAAAAACCAAATTAATCGCATCTTGATCATAATGTGTAAATTCATTTTGATAGCGATTTGTTACGTCAAATAACCTTGCAACCGCATCAGATTGACGCATTTTATCTAAATCCATCAAAAGAACCCCTGAATTAATATAAAAAGGAATCCCTTTCAAAATAGGTTTTTGCGTTACTTCCTCAGATTCTAAATCTTCAATCACACCCGCTATAACATGTTGCCCTAAATCAATTTTAAAAAGAGGTGTTAAGTCATCTAATACCACAATATCACCATCAAGATATAACACTTTGTCTTTATTTGATAAAATATCAGCGGTTAAATATCTAAAATAAATGCTTTCATTCCATCTGTTTGTCATTGGAAACTTTTGAAAAGCCTCGAATTGAATAGGTAAAATTTGAATCGTAACATGTGGTAATTTGTCATCTAATTCCAACAGCTTTTGACGATTAATTTGATTAAATCCCTTTGTCAAAATAAAAACATTCACAGGGGTTTTTGTGGTCATATTAAGTGACGTTAATGCCACACTGAGTGGTTTGATATAATTATCATCTCCCGCAAAAACAATATCAAGAGGGGTTTGGTGATTTAACAGATTTTTATCCTTAAAAAATTGCCATTCATTTAATATACTTAAAAATAAAGCGATGAACGTTACAAAAATAATCACAAAAGATATTTTAAAGAAACGTTTCATCGCTCTACCTGACTAAAAACAAATATTATGCTTTTATTTTCTTTTCATCCTCACCAAAAACACAGGTTGTCAGACAAAGTGCCTGCCCCGCTAAGAATGAGATATTATTTTCTTTAATATTTGCCGCATTAATAATATCTTCTTTTGACAAAGCTTGCAATTCAATTGCCCCTTCTGGAACAGCGACAATCAACTCTAACACAGGCGTTTTAATCGAACGCTTTTGTTCAGCTTTTTCTTTTCTAATCAAATTAATCAACTGAACCGCTTGGTCATAAATATTGGCATTTCCTTGAATTAACGCAAATTCCTCAGCAGAAGGGAATGGCATTTTATGAATAGATATATTTGAATTATTCCAAGGACGTGATTGCCAAATTTCTTCAGTTGTAAAGGCCAAAGCTGGGGCAAACAAACGCATCAAAACATCAATTGTAAACATAAGCGTTGAAACGGCGGAAACTGGATTTTCACTGTAAGCTCTCCCTTTAATAAGCTCAAGATAATTGTCGCAGAAATCCCAGAAGCATTTTTCAGTCAACTCAAGTGCAAAAGCATAATCATTATTTTCAAATGCACGGTTGGCGCTTGAAACAACTTCTTTAACCTTCATCACCCAGGATTTGTCAAGGTCAGAAGTAATATTTTGCATATAGTTGCCATCTAATGCTACACCAGACTTTTCAACCATCATAAAGGCAAATTTGCTGGCATTAAACATTTTCATCGTCAGCTTTCTACCTTGCTCCATAATCTGTTCTTCAAAAGCTGTATCAATCCCTAATTTAGCACGAGAAGCCCAATAGCGAACAGCATCAGCCGAATGCTTGACCAACAAATCCATTGGTGTAACAACGTTGCCCTTTGATTTACTCATTTTTTTACGATCTGGATCTAAAATAAAACCACTAATCAAAGCTTCATGCCATGGCTCTTTTCCTTCATGCGCAAAAGATTTCATAATCGTATAAAATGCCCAAGTACGGATAATATCATGTGCTTGTGGACGTGCATCAAATGGCAAGCTTAGGTGATGCCCTTCAGGTGCGTGAGCCAAAGCAATTTGTGGTGTGAGCGAACTGGTTGCCCATGTATCCATCACATCCTTATCCGCGGTGAAACCGTTTGGTTTATCACGCATTTCTTCTGTATAACCAGTTGGAACCATCGTTGATGGGTCAACAGGCAACTGTTCTAATGAGGCGTAAATCGGATGATCAAAATCAATCATCCCTTCTGCATCAAGTGGGTACCATACAGGGAATGGCACACCAAAAAACCGCTGACGTGAAATGCACCAATCTTGATTAAGACCTTCAACCCAAGCTTCATAACGAGATTGCATATGTGCAGGTGTCCATTTGATTTTTTGACCCAATTTTAAAAGTTCTTCTTTATATTTTAAAATTGAAATAAACCATTGACGAGAAGAAACAAATTCCAATGGAATGTTCCCCTTTTCATAGAATTTAACAGGGTGCATAAGCGGTTTTGGTTCACCAAGCAAAGCCCCCTCCTCTCTCAACATTTCAACCACTTGAGTTCTGGCATCTTTCACTTTAAGACCAGCCATACGGGCAAAGTTTGCTTTTGCCTTTTCAACATTTAAGGATACAAATGCCCCTTCACCATAAGTGATATTCATAATTCGACCATCTAAACCAATAATTTGTTTAATTGGAAGACCTGATTGTTTCCACCAAGCAACGTCAGCCGCATCACCAAAAGTACAAACCATCATAATACCCGTTCCTTTGTCCATTTCGGCATGTTCTGATGGTACAATTGGAACAGGAATGTCAAACAATGGAACAATCGCTTTTTTACCAAAGAAAGGTTTGTAGCGTTCATCATCTGGATGAGCCACAACCGCAATACAAGCGGGCAAAAATTCGGGTCTTGTTGTTGCAATGGTAAATGTTGTATCACTTCCTTCAACTTTAAACGCAATATCATGGAAGAAACCAGCTGTTTCTCTATCTTCAATTTCCGCTTGTGCAATGGCTGATTGGAATGTTACATCCCACATCGTTGGAGCTTCAACCGATTTTGCCATCCCTTTTTCAATTAAATCTAAGAATGATTTTTGAGCTTCTTTAATTGCTTTTGGACCAATAGTTGTATATTTGAGTGACCAGTCATAAGAATGACCGATTTGATGGAAGATATCTTCGAATGCCTTTTCATCCATAGCGGTGAGTTCTTCACAAGCTTCAATAAAGTTTTGACGCGAAACTTCTTGTCTTTTCCCTTCATTTTTAGGGTTGTGGACAGGTTTAAAATCCTTATCATAAGGGATGCCAGGATTACACGCAATATTATAATAATTTTGCACACGACGCTCTGTTGGCAGGCCATTATCATCCCACCCAATTGGATAGAAAATTGATTTTCCCTTCATACGGTTATAGCGAACCATTACATCTGTTTGGGTGTATGAAAAGATATGCCCAATATGCAAAGACCCAGACACCGTTGGTGGTGGTGTATCAACCACAAATGTATTGTCACGAGTTGCTGTTTTATCAAAAGCATAAACTTGGTTTTCTTCCCAAAAGCGAATGGCTCTTGTTTCAATCTCGGCTGGGTTAAACTTATCATCTAATTTCTTTTCATTTTTATATTGCATGATTCATCCTTAAAAAAAATTAAAAAAACTTTTGTTATTTTAACTGAAAGTATTTATAAAATCAAGAACAATCTTTTAAAAAAAGAAGATAAAATATCAATTTTAAAAATTAACACTTGACAAGCAAGTTAATTAGATATATAAAGCAAACAGTTTCGGGTGTATAGCTCAGTTGGTTAGAGCGCTCCGTTCACATCGTAGAGGTCGTTGGTTCGAGTCCAACTACACCCACCATTTAAAAGCCACTCTTTATGGGTGGCTTATTTTTTTTATGTTAAATGCTTTGTTTAATCCCAAGGAATAAGGGTTGTATTTTGAATTTCCAAATGTTGATATGATTTTTGATATTCGCCCAAATCAAATATGTGCGGATACTTTTTTAAATAAAGCATCATTCTGATAGCACCCCCATGCGTCACAATAAGGGTGTCTTCATCTCTATCTAATTCGTAAAAAAATGAATGAATCCGTTCATAGATTTTAGCAAAGGATTCAGCATTGATTTTTTCAGGCGTGTTGTTAAACATCTCCCACATCTCAAGAGGGATATCCTTTTTTATCAATCCTTCAATATCACCATAGCCAATCTCACGCAATCGTTTATCAAATAAAAGTGGGACATTCAGGTACGAATTAATAATTTCAGCCGTTTGTCTAGCTCGTTTTAAATCAGATGAAATAATTTTATTAATACCTTTTTTTACAATTTGTTGTGCCAAATTATGTGCATCAGCTATCCCCTTTTGATTAAGCATGATATCTGTTTGTCCTTGCATTCGACCCATCAAATTCCAATCTGTCTGCCCATGCCTTACTAAATAAATCATACACCCCTCAAATTTAACAAATATTTTTTTTAAAAACGACACCACAATTTCACGGTTAGCATATTATTTTAATTAGTCACCATTTTGACGAGATGTTTCTTTTTTAAGAGAAACTCCTTGATTAGAAAGGATTGTTCTTTCATTTTGATGAATAAGTCTGGCAATTTCAACACCTAAATCCACATCATATCCATCTCGTGAATTTTGAATAACAAAAAAGGCAACGTCCATTGCATTTATTCCTTTTTCACTTATAACAGTTGCTCCTTTATCCAACAACAATTGAACCATCTCTTTATTGAGCATATAGACAGCACTTGTCAAAGGCGTATCGCCACTTTCATTAACGTAATTTACATCAGCCCCTTTTTCAATCAATAATTTTGCAAAATTGGTTTGCCCTTCCATAATAGCAACTTGCAATGCTGAATAATGTGGCTCCTCTAAAATTTTTGCATTCACGCTTGCCCCTTTTTCAATCAATTCTTCAGCATGCTTTATGTTTTTTGTTCTAATTAAGTTAATCAATTCAGCATTTAGATGCGGTTTTATATCAACATCTTTAAATTGACCCTCATTTTCCAAAAAAGATTCAATTTGCTTATGTCCATTTTTTCGAGCAATGTAAAGTGCACTATCAACACTATACGCATCTAACCAATCAACCAAAATTTCTGTTAAAGATTGGTTGCCGTTTTCAGCGGCATAATACAATGCATTATTGTTCAATTTATCAACAATTTTCCTTTCAGCACCCACCTCTAACAAATGTTTAACCAAATGTTCATGCCCATTTTTTGTTGCCACAATTAACGGTGTTTGACCGTCTTTATCCATCACATTTGGGTCAATTTTTTTATCCAGCAAAAAATCGACCCCTTCTTGCCAACCCATTTGAGAAGCCAAAACAAGAGCGGGTGTTCCATTTTTATCAAATGCCATTGGGTGAACACCTTTTTTAATTTGTTCTGCCATAAGATTTAAATTCTTCTCTCTCACAGCTGATGTAAACGTTTGATATTCTGTCTGCATTTGTTTTAAAAAGTCGACAAGTTCCCTATTTTGAGTTTTTGTAGCACACTCAATAACATCATAATGATGCACCTCACACCCAAAATAAGTTAAGACAGGGTTACCATGAATCACATGGAAAATATTTGCCCCTTGATTTAAAAGGGACTTTACCGCATCAATATCTCCTTCTTCAGCCAGATGACAAAGATCATAATCAAGATGAGATTGTGAATAACAATCCCATATCGGTTGCGGTGAAATGGCACCCCCAATTTTTATCAAATTTTCAACCTTTTGAATCTGTTTTTTAATCCCTTTCACATGGCAAGCTTCGCAAGTAGACAAGCAACGGTTTAAAATATCTAAACAGGTATGGCCAGCATTATCTTTTATCATAACACTTGCCCCATAACGCACCAACATATCAAATGCAAGAAAATACCCATTTTCAAGAGCAAGCATGACAGCTGTTTTACCCTCTTTATTTTGCACATTTTTATCAGCCCCTAGATTGAGAGCATAGGCTACAAAGTTTGGGTCACCTCTTGAAACAGCATTTAACAAAAGTTGATTGTTTTCTTCTTGACTTCTTTGGTCCATGATATCCTCCTTACTCACCAAAAAAATATTAACTATACTAAGGCATATTTTGATACAAAAATCAAGAAAAATATCCTTTTTAACCAATATTATTTTTTTGTTTACTTTTTTTAAAAAATATTGTATAATAAAATCGTATTCATTTATTATGGAGGGTACCATGACAATAAATACAACGAATACACATATACTTAAACCACTTCCCAAAAGAAAAGAGCATTTTTTTGGCAGATGGATAAAAAGGGCATGGAATTTTATCCCAAGTGTAAAGGCTGTCACAAAAGGTGTTAAATATGTGTTTAAAAAATTTGTTACCCAAACAAAAAAAGGGATAAATACCAATGAGATAAAACAACTCGTCAAAAGCATTTTTAAAACATTAACAGCTTTTGCCTCTTATCCTATTAAATCCGTTCAAAAAACAGCTAATCATTGTCCATTGGATGAAAAGCCTATGATCATTAAAATTGAATCAAATGCTTCACAAAATAGACATTTTCATGGTGGTGCCTATTATGATGGGATTGCTGTGGACAGCGATGGACGAGGCAATAATGGTACACCTGATGGCAAGATGGAAGCCCCTGTTGATACAAAAGCGACTTATTTTATTCTCTATCCTTCAAAATTAGGGTTAGATACAAAAAAATTAAAACAAGCTTTTCAAATTGAATCACAAAAACAAGGCGATTATGATTTTTACATTAATAATTGCATTAATCATGTTATCCGACCGCTCCAACAAGCGGGTGCCAAAATTGATTTTGGTGAAATTGCAACACCCAAAGAATTGTGTATTTGGTGCGATAGCGTTTGTCTAAATGGGGCTGGTTTTTGCTTAAATGAGACAGAATATCAAAAGCTTTTAACACAGCTTGAAGCAAAAGAACATAATAAACAAATCATTGAAAAACTTTATGCCTTTTCAAAATTAAAAGCTGAAATGAAACAAGTAAAACCTTATGCTATGGCTCAGATTGAAATCCCACAAGCAAAAACACACATTCATAAACAAGGGATTAAAATTCGACCCTATCAAAGAAAAGAACATGCTCTTTGTGCATAAGAAAAACAATAAAAAAGTCATCTTTTTAGATGGCTTTTTTTCTGCAACAAAAAGAATGGTTGCAAATTTAGAAATAGATTGTCACAATAAAACAAAAAGATTCTTGTATTTTAGAAACGTTAAAAAAGATTTATCACCATACAAACACAATAAATCAATTTATGATTGAATCTTATGCGTATCTTGTTCAAAATGAAAAAGAAATTAGAAAACAAATGCCTTAAATTCCATCATTTTTCCATAAAATAGATATTCCATTAAATTTTATAAATTTGGCATTGATAATTAAACTTTGTTACACTATATTTAAAATATAACAAAAGGAGATAAAATGGAAAATATCAAATTACAAGGAATTGATAAAAACGGGGTTGAAAAAGAGTTTTCTCTATCAGATTTTAAAGGGGAAAAAGTGATTTTATATTTTTATCCAAAGGATAATACTTCTGGTTGTACGGCTGAGGCCTGTTCTTTTCGAGATAATATGAATAGATTGCTGAAATATGCAACGGTTATTGGTGTTAGTCCTGATAGCATCAAAAGCCATCAAAAATTTAAAGAAAATCAAAACCTTAATTTCACACTTTTGTCTGATCCAGAGCATAAGCTAGCCTTACAATTTGGTGTATGGGTTGAAAAATCAATGTATGGTCGCAAGTATATGGGGATTGAAAGATCCACCTTTGTGTTAGATGAAAACTTAAATACCATCAAAGAATGGCACAAAGTTAACGTAAAAGGCCATGTGGACGAGATTCTTGCTTTTTTAACAAAAAAATAAGTTATCAAACTTGATTAATTGATTTTTCAACACCTTTTTTGAGGGTATTCATACATTTAGTAATCATTTTATTGAGCTTTGTTTCTTGCAAATCAATCCGTTGTTCTTTTGAAAAAAGGGCATATCCTGCGCTTGTAAAAACAGCTGGTTTGATTTGGCCTTCTTTCATCCAATAGCGAATGGTTGAAACAGGTACCTTGCAAATTTCAGCAAACTTTGAAATGGTGAGTAGTTCATCTTTTTCTGCAATTTCAACAGGATTATTTAACATCATTTGAAAAGAACGCTTTAAGGCTTGATTCATAAACATATGGTATGTATCAATCCGCCCCTTTGATTGATAAATTTCCAATACCTCAAAAAACCGTTTTTTATCAATCGTCCTTAACAATAATGGGCAATAGCCATTTTTAAGCAGTAAAACACTTAATAAAATAAATGCGACATAAAAATTCCCCCGCTTAAACGGAGCTATTGTTAAAAATTTGTTATAAATTTCAAATATATTGGCAAGAGCGTTCGTATCTTTTTTTTGTATAAGTAAATCAAGTGCTTTCATCTCAGCCATAATTGCAGAGGGAATAATCGTTTTTAATTTCAAATTTGGATATTGCTCTCTTGATTTACGATATTGCCCTGCCTCTCCTTCAATTCTATCAAAAATCATTTGATGTATTTTTTTCATAAAAAAGGAATCAATAACCACTTTTTTATAATTTTCAAAAACAAAATCAAGCGTTTCATTCAGTTGAAATAATAATAAATAATCATGAAAGGATTTGCCACCTGCCGTTTCATTTTGATGAATAAAAAGTTCAATTTCTTGACGTGAAAAAGACCCCTCCTCCACCATATTTAGCATACAAGAAAGTTCCGTTTTAATGTACAATTTTAAGCGGTTAAACGCTTTTTTATCTTTTAAAATAATACTCAACGACAAACGTTCTTTATTAAATTTATGATTATAATTCAAAGTATAGCCCCCGCTTTATAGTTTTATTATTTTTATAACTATAAACATTTTTTTAAATATATCAAGCAAAAAATAATGGTTTTGTATTTTTTTAAACTATAAAGTTATAGATATAATAAAATGATGCCTTATCATTTATTTTTTTTATCCTATTTTTTATCATTCAAGGGTTATATCGCATACCCATTCTTGCCCATGTCAGCCGTGTTATTTGCATTTTATGGCATAAAAAAACAAGGAGCAAATGCCCCTTGTTTTTTTGTTTTTGTTTCGGATTAGAAACCGAAAGTGACACCACTTCTAAACGTTGTTGAGCCATTGCCACCATAAGCAGCACCCGCATTCAACAAAATATTGTCGTTCACATGGTGGAATGCACCAACGGCAAACCCTGTCGTCCCACGATAGTACCCCGTACCCAATGATAATTGCGTATCACCAGCTGAGCGTGCATTGGGGACTAATGCTGATAAGGCAGCTAAACTTGCAAAACCAGATCTCATTTCATGATCCATTTTGTTCATTTCATCTTCAACACGGCTTAAATTGCTATCTAACGAACTGACCGCACTGGACAAATCACTCCCTGATTTGATGTAATTTGTACTCGTATAAGCACGGTTACCAATGGCGGCATCAATCCTATCTAAATTGGCAACAACAGATGAACCTTGAGCTAAATTGTTATTTCTATTTTGCATTTGACTCATATCACCAATTGTGGCGTTGATTGCATCAATATTAGCATTTATGGAATTTGAAGCTAATACCCCATTGTAATTGGTCGTTGTTGCAGAACCAATATTTCCAGCAACTTGATTGATTGCCCCTGTTACAGAGGTATCACTCCAACTAGATGGCTCATAATTGGTTGAGGTAGCAATGCTATATTGACGATTGCCAATCGCGGTATCAAGACTGTCTAAGTTTGCATTTATCGAATTATTCGCATCAATGTTACCATTTGCCCCAGTTACAGCATCACCAATATTTGCATTAACCGTTTGAATGGCATCGCTTAAAGAGGCTTGATCTGGCATTGCATAGTTAACTGCCCCACCAGAATATGTTAAATCACCAATAGCTGTATCCAAACTTGTAATAGCGGTTGTTAAATCTGTGGCTGTGGAGGCGTTATTCGTTGCGGAAAAATCAGCCGTACCAATGGCATCACCCGCCGCTTTTAACCCTGAGGCAACATCCGTTGCTGTCCCAGCGTTAATAGCTGTATTAGTGCTTGTTATTGTGCGATCACCAATCGCTGTATCCAAGGCAGTTAAGTGTGATTGAACCGTTTTATCCGCTCCTTGATCAAGGTTTGAACCTGTCAATTCTTTAACATTACCGATTGTGGCATCTAACGCATTCAAGGATGAAGTCACATCAGCCCCAGCGGTGAGGTTTTTATTCCCTTCATTTAAAGTACCTGTACCAAGAGCCCCTTGCAGTGTTGAATCTTGACCGTTCCATTGAACATCCACTTTTGCAGAATCCACTTCCCCAGCATCATTTAAAACATTATTCAAAGCTTCCGTCGTTGTCGACACCGCCTCTTTTAATGTTGCTGGTGTTGTTGCCGCCGTTTTAACAGTTTCACCCGTATAATCGGCGTTTTCAGCATTTACTTTGATTTGAGAATCCGTTTTTGTGGCGGTATAAACAGTATCAGTTGAAGCATCCGTATCCGTGATTGTAATGGTGCCAGCCGTTGAATCAATTGTAACAAGATTGTCTAGATTTGTCATCGTTTGATTAAGAGCTGTGTTTGTTTCAGCCAAAGCACCCCCTAAAGTGTCCGCAGAACCACCCGTCACTTTTGTACCTGTGTATGTTCCATTTTCAGCCTGACCAATCACCGTGTTATAAACGGTTGCATTCGTTGCAAGTGTTGATGTCCCAGTCGCATCAGTCAAATTTGAACCTGTATCAATGCCATCAACAGTTGTTCCACTTAAAACAAGAGAACCCCCTTCGATAGAACCTGCACCAACACTCAATGAGGTCCCTGTAATGTCACCAGCCGTGATTGTATTTAAAGTGGCATTCCCTTTTTTTGTGATGCCATATGAACCATCTCCAACGGTTAATCCGCTTTCAAATGAGGCATTTCCCACAACGGTTAAATCCTTTCCCGCAACAATAGAACCATCTGTCCCAATGGTTGTTTTTGTCACCGTGCCAAATGTTGTTTCGCCCGTAAAGGTATTATCACCTGTAAATGTGCTATCTGATTGAACCAATGCATTGATTGCATTTGAGATATTTGTATCGGTTTGAGCAGCTGTATAAGCCGTTGTTTCATCATTACCCTCAGCCGTTCTAAATTTAATTGTACCATTTGTTTCTGATACAAGGTTGTTCAAAGCAGCTGTTGTTTGAGTGATTGTATTGTTTAAATTTGTTTGTAATGCCGAGATGTTAGCCGTATTTGTGTTAATATTTTGTGCATTATTAGCAATGGCATTTGTATTTGTCGCAATATTGGCTTTATTGTCAGAGATAGCACTCGCATTTTGATTAATCGCTGTTGCATTATTCGCAATTGCAGTCGCATTATCACCGATTTTAGCCGTATTAGAAGCTATATTTTGGGCATTTTCAGAAATATCACTTGTATTTTTGGCAATGGCATCTGCATTTTCTGAGATATCTTCTGTATTTGCCTCAATCTTTGCCGTATTGGCAGAGATTGCCGTGGCATTTTTGCCAATATTAGTCGTGTTTGTTGTAATATTCCCAGTATTTGTTGTAATATTAGCCGTATTTGCCGCAATATTGGCTTTATTGTCAGAGATAGCACTCGCATTTTGATTAATCGCATCTGCATTATTCGCAATTGCAGTCGCATTATCCCCGATTTTAGCCGTATTAGAAGCAATATCAGCTATATTTTTGTCAATGGCTGTTTCATTTTTTTCGATATCAGCGGTGTTTGCCTCAATAGCTGTTGTATTAGAAGCAATATCAGCTATATTTTTGTCAATGGCCGTTTCATTTTTTGCGATATCAGCGATGTTTGTTGCAATATTTGCCGTATTTGTTGCAACTTGAGCCACAGTGTCGGCTGTTACACCCGAATCAACTGCCGCTAGCTGGTCAGTCGTTAAACTTGCTTGTTTACCATCTAACGCTGTATTAATGTCTGAAATGGCTGCTTCAGTATTGTCTACACGCGTATCTAATTTATCAAACGAGGTACCCAAATCGGTAACCATGTTTATACTTGCTTTTCCTTGAACAGCGGTATTAATTGCTTCTTTAACCGCAGATTCAGTCAAAATATTTGCACTTGACGAATTAGCCCCATCAACAATTGTATATTCTGTACCTGTGCCTGTTGCACCACCAGAACCCATCACATTTCCATCTGTTTCAGGAATTGTAATTGTTGCCGCACCTGCTGAAGTGGAAATTGCCACCCCAGAGCCAACCAATGTGGCGATAATAACTGCCCGAAAGCGGGCTTTTAACTCTCTAATAGCGGTTTTTGATAACTTTAACGTCATTTTTTGTCTCCTTTACTTTGAAGATTTTTATTTTTAACTGGCTCTTTTGACATGCAAATGGCAAAAATTGATTGAATGGCTCTCGCCTCTTTTTCATCCATAAATTCAAGGATATTTGTTTCAGGCCTTGTTTTTAATTGTTCCATAAAAATAGCGAACAAATAGGCTTGTTCATCTGACAAACGATAATCCACAACATTATTAAAGCAAGCACAATTTTCTTGACAAGTGGCTTTTATTCGCTCTCTATCTGACAATTCAACTTGCTGTTCAAAAGCAATATTATTTGTCCCCTTTTCTTGTGCCAACACATTAAAACCACACAGAGCGATACCAAAGGCTAACCCGAGATTTAAAAACAACCTGTTATAAAATCTGCCTTTTTTCATCCTCACCCCTAGTACAACCAATTTGTTTTATGTGTATAGATTTCAACTTCAACACGACGAGAGCGTTCATGACACTCATCTTCATGACAAACAGGTTCCGCATCCCCTTTAAAATCTGTATGAATTCTATCTTCATCAATTCCTTGTTCAACTAAATAATCTTTAACTGCATCAGCTCTTTTTTCAGATAAAACAAGGTTTTGATCTATATCACCTGTTGGATCAGCATGCCCAATCAAATTGACATGCCGTCTTTCAAAACGTTCCAATTTTTCAACAACCCAATTTAGATTTTCTTTTTCCTGTGATGTTAATTTAGACTCATCCACATCAAAATAAACAATCGGCTGACATCCTTTTACAACACTTCCTTGACAAACTGAACCATTTTGCGAAAAACCGTATTGTGAAAAAGTAGAACATCCGCCTAAAAATATCGCAACTGTTAAAAAGAGTATTTTTTGCATAACTGTCCCCTGTTATATTTCCCCTTCTTTCTTTTTAGAATAAAAAAATATAACTTGTCAAATACTTTTTGCATAAAATTTTATTTATTTTTATACCAACGTATTATCAAAGGGAGAGAGTCTTAAAAAAGATTAGCTAATCTGTTGATAATATTGCCAACCACCTGCAAAACTCACAACATTTTTAAACCCATGTTGTAACAACATCCGTGTCACAACATAACTTGTATAACCCCGCACACAATAAACCAAAATCGGCTTATTTGTTGGCAATTCATCAAGACGATTTCTCAATTCAAAAAATGGAATATTAACCGCACCTGATATGTGACCTTGCTGATACATTTGAGTTGGGCGGACATCTAAAACAAAATACGCATCAAAATCCATCTCAAAATAGCCATCTACAAGACCACGCAATTGATTTTCAATCGCCATTCCCATTAAATTTATCACGTCTTTCGCACTTGAATACGGCGGTGCATAACATAGTTCTGCATCTCGCATATCATAAATTGTACCTTTGAGACGCATCACAGTTGCAACCACATTTATTGTTTTATCAACCCCTTCAGCACCAATGGCAGACGCCCCTAAAATCTCACCTTTTTGATTATATAAGAGTTTAAAGGTTATCTCACTTCCGCCTGGATAATATCCAGCATGTGAATGAGATGTAATGACCATTTTTTGATATGGGATATGATGCGATTTAAGCCCTTCTTCATTTGCCCCTGTTATCGCAGCTGTTGTATCAAACACCTTAATAATACTGGTTCCTTGCGTTCCTGTATAGGGGTATTGATAGCCCATGATATGGTCCGCAATTAATCGCCCTTGCCGATTAGCTGGGCCTGCCAAAGCCCGCACACCAGATACGGGCAAGACAAAATCCTTTACCGCAACAGCATCACCAGCGGCATAAATATCTGTTTGATTTGTTTGCATATATTCATTGGTTAAAATAGCACCATTATTATCTAATGCGATATCCAAATTATGTAAAAAGCTTGTTTCTGGCTGAACACCTAAAGCAAAAATAAGCATATCAACCTTTATTTCATCCCCATTTGAAAGATGACACATCCCATTAGAATCAACCTCAGAAAGCACACTTCCTAAATGCAGAACAACATCCTGCTTGGTTAGTTTATTTTCCAAAATGCGAGCCATCTCAGGGTCAAAATAAGGAAGAATTTGCCTCTTTTTATCAATCACATGTACATTTAACCCTAAATGAGTGAGATTTTCCGCCATCTCAATCCCAATATACCCTGCCCCAACAATCAGGGCCGATTTTGGGTGCTGTGTTTGAATAAAAGATTTTATTTTATCAGCATCTGCTAAACTTTTAACACAAAAAGAGGGGATATTTTCTTGCCCTGCTATTGTTGGAATAATGGGCTTTACTCCCGTTGCAATGACTAATTTATCATAATCATAACACGCCCCTGTTTGTGTATAAATTTGATGTGCCTTCACATCAACATGCGTTACTTCAACATGATGAATAACCTCTATATTAAACAGATTTTTAAACAGTTCTGGCTTTGCCACTTGCATTTGATTTTTATTCGTTATCACATCCCCAATAAAATATGGCAATCCGCAACTTGCAATCGAATTTTCACCCGTCTTTTCTAAAACCAAAATCTCAGCTGTTTCATTTAACCGTCTTAACCTTGTTGCACAGCTAGAACCTGCAGCTCCTCCCCCAATGATAATAACACGCATATCGCCTCCTTAATATTTTATATATAATTAAGGTAGATAATTTTTGCCGATTATGCAATGAAAAAAACGTTATCGATTGAACAATTTTTTATCAGTGTTCACAACTAAAATTTTCAACCGCTTTCAACATAAATGCGTTTTTTTTAATAAGGTCAATTGCATAGCGGTGTCCTTTTGGCAAAAAAATAATAAATACAATAAAAAGGTTAAACCATTCATTATTTTTTTACATTGTTAGGGATAATGAACTCATAAACACCTTTTTTATTTAATTTAAAACGTTCAATCCCCCAATTTTGCCAATCAACTTCTAAAATGCCATTTGCTTGTTTTTTAACAGCACCACATTCATATAACATAGATTGACGACATCCTTGGTCCCCTTTTTTTGTTAAATAAAACGTATCAGACCAATTTTTATGCTTTAATGACAAAATATCACCATTCGGTTTATGTCGCCATATAACACCTTTCCCCAAAACAAAAGACTGCGTTTCTCCATTTTCCCAAGTAACTTCAATTTCATTATCAGATTTTTTAAGCAATTGCCCACTTTCTCCTTCAGCAACACGTTTGACTTGCCCATTGTCACCCACTTCTAAAAAATCCTCCCAATAGTTCAATGTATCTTTTAAATAATATGAAGCTTGAATATCCTTAGGACAATTGAGCACATATCGATCTTGCAAGTGCTGTTGTGGGATTTTTGGATTTTGTTCATTATGAAGTATTATCTTTTTTAAAAGAGTGCATTTTTCATATGTATTATACTCAAATTTGATATCCTTTTCATCAGGGACAAAAAATCTTGAAATCATTTTTTTACGAATATTAAGCGAATTTTCAATCATTTTTTCATAATAACTTGGACTATTAAAATAATGGATCCGCCTAAAAACAAGCACGTCATAAATTCTTGCTAAATTTCCTCCCGCCATCACCATTTTGACAAAAAAATCATAATCCTCAGCGGAAACAAGTGATTGATCATATTGAATTTTATGTTTTTTCACAAAATCCTTTTTAAAAAAAGATGCCACATTTGGAAATCGATTATAAAACATAAGTTCAATCGCAAAATAGGCTGGCGTATCAACCAGTGTGTATAAAGCAGGTTCTTTGGGTATATATTTTTGTATCACACTTTCATCTTTAATTGTGTCTAACCCACCCGTCATCGCGTCAATTTCAGGATTCTCTTGCATAAAAATAAGAGACTTTTCCAATCGTTCAGGAACGGACCAATCATCTGAATCCATAATGGCGATATACTTCCCTTTTGCCAAATCTAAGCCCCGTTGGCGAGAATAAGATATCCCTTTATTCACATCATTATGATAAATGTGAATACGTTTATCCTTTTGAGCATAACTTTTTAAAACGTTTTTTGTTTTTTCATTTGACGCATCATCAATAATGATAAACTCAAAATCTTTTTCCGTCTGATTCAGAATGGACTCAATTGCCCTTGCAAGCAAATCAGTGCGATTATAAACAGGCATAACAACCGATATTGTGGGCTTATCAAAAGCCTTTACACAAAAAAGACCCACCAACAACACACAACAACATATGATTATCTTTTTTTTCATTAAATTCCCCTTTAAATACATTTTACCCTAGTAAAACACATAAAAATAAATTAATCAATTAAAAAGAATACACTCTTGACAAAGAAAGCAACTCATTATAAGCTAAACTTAAATTTTTAAGGAGGGATTATGAAAAAAATATTATTTGCAACATTATTTTTGTTATCAGCTTGTTCGAGTGGGAACAAAGAACTTTATACCAATCCATATGGATATGGCATTTTTTCAGCCACAGGGGATAGCCTTGGTGAATGTTATCAAAAAGCAAATGACACCTGCCCCAATGGGTTTGAAAAGTTAGATCGCATCGTCAACCCAAAAGCTGATGAGGCTGTTGAGCTTGTCTATGAGTGCAAATAGGATTTTAATTATTGGCCCGTTAGGGGCTGGTAAATCAACTTTAGCTTATGAGCTTAACAAGCGGTATCACCTTTCCCGTTTAAATTTGGATGAAGTTGCCAGAAACCCTAAAAATGGTGATTATTATTCCTGGCAAGTGCAAGAAAAAACATTACACCAATTTCTTAAAACAAATGCATCATGGGTGATTGAGGGGTGTCAAAAATCACTCTACGAACAGACGAATCCTAATTTAATTGTGGATATGCGTATCTCGCCTCTTGTTGCTGTTAAACGTTTCACATTGAGGTTTATAAAAGCAAAACGCTTAATTGGCAAAAGGGTTGATAAAAACGCCCCTGTTCAAGCTTATCATTACCGTAAACTCAGCATAAAAAAAATATTGGAATATAATGCTGTTAATAGACAAATCAATCAAGAAATTAAAGAATATCTTTCAAAAGTGAACTGTAACGTCGTTGCTTGCAAAGGGATAAAAGATTACAACCATATCTTTAAGTTAATTCAATAAGAATTAAAACAAATAAATATTTTAATTATCCCCCCAAAAAATAACCGCTTGTTATTTAAAATTTATCATAATATATTAATATTTTATTTGAAAAAGTTGAAAAAATATGATATACTCCCCCCAACAAAACGTTTCAGCCTCTTTTGGAGCAACAAAAATGCAAAATAGTCATACAAAAATTCATATCCTTGGCGGGAATAATAATTCTCGTATTGGTGCCTCTGCACAACTTATTGAGCATGAAAATGAATTAGGCGATACGACTAAAATTTTGGTTGATTTAGGTGCCCTTTTTCCATCTAAACACTTTTCAAATACACATTTTATTCCCCCTGTTACACAATACCTTGGTTATAACCCACCTAAAAACGAACTTAATCCCCTATTAAAAACATATCATCAATCTATTGGTGGAAAAAGAGAACCGCAGATTGAAGCTCTTTTTTTAACACACATGCATGAGGATCATATTGGTGGGGTTGTGTCGCTTTTAAAATCGGGCTTTAACTTTCCAACAATTTATGCTTCAGAGGCAACAATTTATGTTTTATCCCGTTTATTGATTGAAGAAGGGGTTGAAAATTTACCAACACTTCAACCGATTAAAGGCCCTGTTCAAGTGTCAAAAGATATGATTGTAACCCCTTTTTCTGTTTCACACACAACACTTGGGTCATATGGATATCATATTTTAACAAAATATAATAAACACAATGATGTTGGCATTATTCATTTAGGGGATTTTAATTTATCTGATGTTTTAATTGGTGAGGGTTATCAACAAGACGTATTTAACCAATTTTTAAGCACGCATTACGTCACCCATGTTTTAACAGATTCCACCTCTGTTTCAAATAAATTTAATCAAGAGCTTACGTTTCAAGAGGCGATCACTCATTGGCAAAACCTCATGAAAGAAACGGATAAACGTATTATTACAGCTGTTATTTCACGCAGTACACAAAACATGGCTCCTATTATTTTTGCCGCACAAAAAACTGGTCGCACAGTTTTTATTGATGGGTATATGCAAAAAATTGTTTATGATGAACTACAAAAAGCAGGATTGTTAGAGGATTTTGCCGATACCGTTTATCACCACAATAACATTTTTTCAGGCGATTTGCCCACATTTACAAAAGCAAGTAAACCAAAAGAACAAGTTATTATTTTTTCAGGGGCCTTTGCCGAAGGGCTGGATTGCCCTGCGGAACAAGGATCTGGTCTTGTTCACATTGCCAAGCAAACACATAAAAACTTTTTACTTAATTCAAGCTCTCTTGTCGCTTTATCCCAACGGGCTATTCCTGTTGATGACATTCCTCAATCTATGCGTGAAATGGCTTTTTTATTGGGTAGACAAAATGGCAATAACATTATTCAAAATCAAACAAGTGACACGCTTTCACTCGGTGATTATCCAATGAAAGCCTTGCAACGCACGGGACATGCCACATTTAAAGAAATGATTGCCGTGCTCAGTAGTATTAAGCACCATCGTTTGAATAAAGATGACACGTTAACGGTTATCCCACTTCATGGTGATGAGGGACAGCTAAAAAATGCGGTTAAATGTGCGAAATTAATTAAAGCTGAAACCGTTTTAGCGGGAAATGGTTCATATATCGCTCTCTTACCAAATGGCACCCAAGGTATTTTAAAAACACCCGAGCACCCTTGGATTAGTTTTAAAACACAAAAAACAACTAAATCATGTACATATGAGATGAACCTTGTTCAAGAAGTTAGAGAAACCCGTGCAAAAAGTGCTTATCAATTGGTGGCCCGCTTAGGAGGTGGGAGCTATTTAATCCCACATCCACAAAAAAAACAAATCCTTTTTAACATTATGCGGACAACACTTGCCCGAAAAATGGAACGCTAATATCCATTCATCAAAACACGTTCTTTGAATACCATACGCTAACAAATAAAGTTAAGGGGCGTTTTATTTTCGCCCCTACCCTTTTATTTTAAGATAACACGAAGGAAGTTTTTCTTCCCTTTACGCAAAAGTAAGAAATCCTCATTCCCTTCTTTCACTTTCAATGCGTCCGTTTGTGATAAAACTTTTTCATCATCAATGGTAAGGCCACCTTGCTGTATCATACGACGGGCCTCCCCCTTTGATGGGAACAAACCAACCTCAACCGACAAATCAACAGCATTAATCCCTGCTTCAAATTTTGCTTTATCAAATGTTGCTGTTGGCACGTTTTCCATATTCATTCCACCAGCAAAGAGGGATTGTGCTGCCTCAACTGCTTTTTGAGCTTCTTCCTCCCCATGAACAAGTTTTGTCACCTCAAAAGCCATCCGTTTTTTAGCTTGGATAATATCCGTTTTGCACAATTCTTCAATTTCAGCAGTTGGAATATCCGTGAAAAGTTTTAAAAGCATTTCAGTGTCAGCATCCGCTGTGTTATAAAAATATTGATAAAAAGCATAAGATGTTGTCTTATCTCTAGCAACCCAAAGCGTGCCAGATTCAGTTTTACCCATCTTTTTCCCTTCTTTTGTCATCAAAAGTGGACAGGTCAAACCAAATGTATCGGGTTTATCCTGTGTTGCATTCCCTTCATCATGGAAATTCATTTTACGACTAAGTTCCGTCCCAGCCACAATGTTGCCCCATTGATCAGAGCCTCCAATTTCAAGCACACAATCATATGTTCTATTCAAATGCACAAAATCATATGCTTGCATAAGCATATACCCCATTTCAAGGAAAGTTAAGCCCCCATTTTCCAACCGTTTTGAATATGCATCTGATGCGAGCATCTTATTCACATTAAAATGTGTGCCAACAATACGCATAAAATCAACATAATTAAAGCTATTAATCCATTCAGAGTTATCCAAAATTAAAGCAGCATTTTCGCCCTCAGTTTCAATAAATCTAGCGGCTAAACGTTTCACCTCAGCCACATTGTGTGCGACATCTTCTTTTGTAAGCATTTTACGCATATCAGATTTCCCAGTTGGGTCACCAACAAGTGCTGTTGCACCGCCTACAACTAAAATACCACGATGCCCTTTACGTTGCAGATGACGAAACATCATTAAAGCAAAAAAATGCCCGATATGCAAGCTATCCGCCGTTGGATCAATCCCAAGATAAAATGTAATTTTTTTATCCGAATTTAAGATGTTTTTAATTTCATCTTCATGCGTTGATTGGTAAACATAACCACGTTCTTTTAAGTATTCAAAAAAATTATCAGACATCTTTCCATCCTTTTGTTAAATAAATCAGTATAATTTTAGCCAAATACAAAAAAAATGCAATACTTTTTTAAAAAAGATAAAAAAATACTTGCAAAAGGCATAAAGTTGAGATAAAAATTATAAAAAGCTTACGGAGTATAGCGCAGCCTGGTAGCGCACTCGTCTGGGGGGCGAGTGGTCGTGGGTTCAAATCCCGCTACTCCGACCAAATCAGAAAAAGACCACTTTTTAGTGGTCTTTTTTTTGATTTAGCCTGGAGAAGCGGGTTTGAAGTCACGAGAAAGTGGGTTCAACCGCCGAAAAAAGGCAGACGAGAGTATGCCGGTTTTGTTTTAACAAAATTTTTCAAGGTCTGCGAAGGCTTTAAGCCGAAAGCAAAATCCCGCTACTCCGACCAATATCAAAAAGCGGAAGTTTATACTTTCGCTTTTTTTGTTATCCAATTCCCCTGCAAAGCCCTAGGACAGCCAACTGTTAAAAAGTGATTTTATACCAAAATCGATGTGATTGCCGAGATTTTTCCAAATTGATATATACTTTTGCCCGAATATATATACCTTGTGCAATGTGATTTTTTCGCCAGAGCCACTTGACCGTAAGTTATTGTTTTTGAATAATTGATTATAATGGTATGACATTAACTTTCCGAATCTTGCCAAGCAGTGGTTGGTTTAGAAACCCAAAAACTGATATCACAATTTATACACCTCTCTAAAAGCCTTATTTTATAAGGGGTTTAATTTTTTTATAACTTACACACATGGTGTTTACTATGCTATCTAATTATATAGTTTGATATAAAAATTCTTCGGCATTTAATTCTTAGTGTAAAAAATTCTAGTTGGATAATTATCTCCTATTATGCTAGGTAATTCAATGCTAATTTTTTGAACTTGAAAATCAACACTAGATTCAAATGGGAATAAATTTTCATAGTAATTGTACGCAGCACATCTCCAATATAAAAATCCTTGATCGAAAATTAGATTTATAACATCCCCATTTTCTAGCTCAATAATTAAAATTCTATTGTGTTCTAGATATTTTTTATTTCTTTCTTGAATATTAAATTTTAGATCAATGCTTGCAAACAATTTATTTAAAACAGCCTTGCGTTCAGATGATCTAGGCCATTCATCGTAAAATTTACCAGGTGTATATTTTATATTATCTTCATTTTCACATGTTAATAAATTAATTTCAGTACACTTCCAATTATTTGCATATTTATTTTTTATTGCCTTTATAAAATTAAAGAATAAACCACAAGAAAGAGGATTTTTGATATAACGATCTTTGTACGTTATTTTTACTATATTGGATGAAATTCCGTTATTTAAACTCTCAGATAAAATATTTAACAAGCTTTGACCAAATAAATTTCCGGAACAGTTTACTTCAGAGGAAATATTATACATTTTATCAAAGCTTGTTTTGATATCGCTGTTTAATGCTACATCGTAAAATTCTTTTTTATCAATATCAATATATCCTGAAAGAATTGAAGTATTAACATTACTTCCCCAATATGGATTTAATTTTTTTACATCTTGATCTAAAGAAGCATAAGCATAAAAACCGGTACCGTTATTTATAACAGCCATTATATTCTTATTCAAATTATCTGGAATTGACTTTATTGAAACATTTTTATACTTAGAAAGCAATCCTAGAGTTTCTTTTACATCGTCACTGATTTTTGTCGCATCAACACATAAAATTGTATCAATTCCCATGGAATTATATCTATTTACTAATCTATATAATGGTGAGTTTAAAAAATCTTCATCATCATCTTGTTGGGGTACCAACAAATACAATTCCTTAATACTTAGAGTATCTTCAATTAAACTTTCGATACTGGCCGAAGCGATAACTGTGGTATCGCCAAAAATTTTCATATTGTCGGCTAAAGTATTTTTTGAAATCCATTCATCTGTTAAAAAGTCTAAAGCTAATAACCTATCTAGGTGTTTATAGTTGTATTTAGTATCATTTTGTAAAATACATTTATTACATGATTGAGCACAGTCACAAGTTAATGTATCTTTGGCATACTTAAATATGCGACTTAGATTTTTGATAATATCATCAGATGAACAATAACCTGATGCATTTTTATCAAACAATTCTATTGAAAATCCTTTTTTATTTGATCCAACAAGTTTTATTTCTTTTGTTCCACAGCCAATTTCGTCAGTTTCGATATTCATATATTTGGCTATACCACTGCGAATTGCTACTGCCAATGAATATGCGAGAGTTTTATCGTTAACAATTTCTCCGTTAATATCTGATAAAATAAGTTCCAAAACATCAGTTTTGACTTCAACTCCTAGAGAAATATTTTCCACTATTGAATATGGAGAATGATTACATTCTACTTTCATATTTCTCATGTTGGGATTAAAACTATTTGCACTTCTTAAACGATAATGTGATTTTCTAAACTCAACTCTGTTCTTTTCATTGTTTGCAACAACTCTGCCACACTCTAAACAAAGTATGTAGCCGTCACCACCGCCATTTGAGTAATGAATGACACTTCCTTCTTTATCATTTTTATATTTTATGTAAGGTAAACCCAAATAATTATTTAAATCATTGTGAGCAGTAACTAGTGGTTCACATAAATTTACAAAATGTTGAACAGATACGTTATTATTAACGGGAGCATTAAAATCAACAGAAAAACCTGCTGGCTGTATATACTTGTGAATATTATGTCTATCGATTTCTTCACCACATACATCACAGTGAATATCTAGTAATCTTGTTGATGTACCACTTGCACCACATTTATTACAACGCCAAAAATAACGAATTGACTGAATTTCTTTAACCTCTGTTTCTGAGGCAGGAATATGCCAATTTAGTGTAATACCTGCAGATTTATATACAAGACCATCAATAACAACATCGCTACCGGGAGCGTACTCTCTTAATGCTGTGCAAATATCTCTTGAAGGCAATTCTCTTCTTTTAAATAAATTGTCTTCTCTTTCTCCATAATTCTTTTGCATTCTATAGTCTTGATTTTCGATGCTATATCGATTGTTTGTATCAAAAGTTACGATATTTATTGGAAAACCATATCGTGGTAAAATTCCATATCCTATCATTTCTTTTAATAGGTATTCATGCAGTAAGCGTGTCTCAGTATTTTTAATAGCGATTAAACTAATTTTATGATCTTTTTCTCTCTTTTTTTGCTCTTGAATTGCATCATATTCAGCAAACCACTTCTTTTGCATATTTTCAATTTGCAGGCTCAATTCTGAGACAAACACATCAAAACTAATATGTTCATAATGTGTATTTTTGATTAAAGAATGAATAGCCGCCTGAACTCGATTATTTGTTCTGATAGCATCTTTGCAGAAACGTTTAAATTTGGAAAGCTTATTATCTTTAAAAGGTAACATAAGCCATTCCATATTAAGTTTGGTCGCATCACTAATTTGGCCTTTAATTGATTCAAAAAAGTAGGATAACAATAAAGAATTTATATGTCTCAATAATACAATAAAGCTGTATTGATCTACGTAAGGAGCATTTATTTTTGATGTAAATGCCCATTTGGGATGATTAAAAACATATTGGTCATGAGAGTTGTCTTTACATAAAGTAAAGCTTATCGCCTTTGTTTCTCTACGTCTTCCTGCACGTCCTGCACGTTGTAAATAATTGGCCGGATGTGGCGGAACATTATTCATAGATGCAATCGTTATACCACCGATATCAACACCCATTTCCATTGTGGTTGAACAGTTAAGAACATTTATAGCTCCACTTTTAAATTCATCTTCATATCTTTTTAATAGTCGATGAGATTGTTGAGCCGAGTGTTCCGCTGTTCTGAAATATCTATTTCCAAGGATAATTGAGCTTGCAACGTTGCTCCATAACCCAAGTTTTTTTAAATTTTGTACATCTTCGTTGCTTTCAAGCCAATCTCTTCTTAATGAAATACATTCTTCATAAGATTTTCCTAGTTCATTTTTAAAATCATAAATTGGATAATTATATTTATTACACTTAGGGGTCGTTTTGCTTGAAGAATAAGGAGAATACCCTTTAAGTACAACATCTAAAGCCTTATTTGTCATAGGACAAATATAAATTTCTTTAGGTCTAGTTAAACCGATTTTATTTACATCTAATTTATATGTTTTTGCCGTTGACGGTGTTAAAATTCCAGTGGTAATTGTTAAAGCATCCCAAGCTTCTTTCATAATTTGATTTAAAATATCTAAATGAAGATCATTATCTATACTTAAATCAAGAGCATATGACAATAAATTTATTATATTTTTATTTTTTTTCTTTTTTGCTACAGGCCAGTTTTCCTGATCTAAAGCTCTGTTTGTTCTTTGAAGAGCTCCCCATTTATTCCAGTTTTCAGGATAAGCAACATATCCATTGGCACGAATATAAAAATCTATTAGTATTTTAAGAAAGTCTTTCCATTCATTTAATTCAAAAAATCTATGTATAGTATCTGGTACTTTCGTGATTTTGCTAAAATCATAAACTGTTGATAACAATCCTAATGTTTCAACATTATTCGCTTTTTTCGGTCTTCGTAATAGTTCTCTAGCAAACAATATTTCTATTAAATTACGACGTCCTTTATCTGCATCAAAAATGGAATCTTTATCTCGATAATAATTATATATCCATCTTAAATCATTGTCGTTAAATTCTTTTATTATTTGATTTAAGACCTCGTCTTCTTTTGCAAAAGAATCGTGTTTTTGTTCCAATTCTTTAATTGCATTTAATAAAGCAGGAAGTTTTGTCGTTTCATATAGTTTTTTTAATGCTGCAATATCAGTACTTCCTGATGGTTTTGTTTTTTCTTGTTCTAATAATGAAACAACGTGTAATAAGATACTTCTGAAACTGTTTCTTTCGGAGTTTTGTTGTAGTTGAACAGCTAACCTAGCAGTTCCCTGTCGGCTATCTGTAAAACATATCATTTTCTGTCCTTTATGAGGATTTTCATCCAATTTTTCTCCTGCTTCAGCATAATTTAATAATGTCGGTAAAGCATGACTTAAAACAAATGGTGCACCTTGCATAGGAAGAAATGATTTGATTTGGTCAATTTCAGGAGTATCACAACAATGGACATATTCATCATCTTCAAAAACATTTATCTTAATTCCATTTTCACAATTGCTAGACAATGAATTATCTGCAGTATTCAAATAAACAGAAGAATTATCATCTACATTGTAAATATATGCTGTGTGAGTTTCCAGTTCTACAATATTATTTTCTTCGTCTTCCAATGAAAACTCATCAACATTTTGCAACATCGTAGGATATAAGTATTTAGTGCCTGATTTTTTATCTTCACTGATTTTTGCTTCTAAGAAAGGTGTTCCACAATTTGAACAGGCTTTTACTCTGAAAACAGGAGCACCACATTCACAAGAGCATTGTTCTTTTAAGTAAATTTTTCCGTATTTCCACCCATCTATGTTGTCTTTATGCGTACATTTATCATTGCAGCAGGCCCATATACCAGGAAACGTCTTATGGAATAAATGCAAACGAAGTGGCAAAAACGCCTTTTCTTTATTAGGAGTAACGGATAATAAATCAAGCCATTCTGCTGCTTCTTCCTTTGAAATTTTAAAAGTCTTACATATTTCTGATAAGGTTCTAGCAACAGAACGTGTCCCATCTTCAGAAATAAAGAATGATCGTAATTGGCAAGCAAATTTATTGTTTTTTAATTCTTTAATAAGTACATCAGGATCCGTTATAATTTGCAGCTCAGATAATGATTTTGTTTGATTATCTGCTGTAATCGTTGGAATTTCATTATGTCCAAAAACAACTTCAATATTTTCTTCATTAACACCTGAAATACTTGATAAAAATTGTTTTAATTGCTGTTCTGCGTTTATGCTTCCGATAGTAGCAGATGTTGCGATAAACTTAACATCTTGAGCATTTACATCAAATGCATCTAAAACTCTCTTCAGAAGTAATGACAACTCTGCAGCTTGTGAACCAATATATGTATGAGCTTCGTCTAGAATAATGTATTTTAACATTCCCTTAGATTTATCAATAATTTGCTTATCATTTGCTCTAATAAGCATGTACTCTAACATCGTAGTATTGGTAATCAATAATGGTGCAGGAGATAAGCGAAGTCCCTGTCTATCGGTTATTTCTTCCAAGGATTTTTTTTGTTCGTGATTTGGATTTTCAGTAGGTAATAATCCATTATAAAGACAGAAACGAATTTTACCTTCGTAAGGTTTAGTCCATTCGCTAAAACGTTCTTTTTGGTTCTGAATTAATGCATTAAGAGGATATATAAATAAAGCCTGGACACCTTCTAAAACGTTTGAGCTACCTTTAGATTGTCTTACCAAATCAGATATGATGGGTATCATAAAGCATTCTGTTTTTCCTGAACCTGTACCACTTGAAACAACCAATGAATTATTTGTATTTAATAATGTTTTCCAAGATGTTATTTGGTGTTCATAAGGGTGCATTGTTTTAGAAAATCTATATTCTGTAGATTTATTTAATACATTAACAAAAGAACGTTCGAGCAGTTTTCCGGACAACTCTTCAAAAGAATTGCTATCTGTTTTATAACTAAACATTGGTTCAAACACAGGGTCAGAAAGGAATTTTTCATCTTCCAGTGAAAACTTATCTCTTAAAAACTCACGCAAATTTTGTGGCAATATGGATAAAGTGCTCATAATGGCATCTTTTGATTGCTCTGGTAATATTTTTAAGATTTCACTGTAACTGTTTCTTTTCATGTTATCCTGCCAATTTTTGGTTTAACATTATAGATATTGCAATTTTATACACTTCTATAAAATAATTTTGGTTAAAATTTATAAAATCTTTTATTGAAAATTTAATTAATTCATTAATATTTGATGGGTTTGAATTAAGCTCTTGATAAAAAGAATAAAAAGCACAGACTTGAGGGAAATTAACAACATCTTCTATAAAGTAATTAAATTTATTCAATCTAAATAAATGTTTTTCAAGATTACTTAATTCTACCGGGTGTTTTACTTTTATTTCATTGTATACCTTATCAAATGGTAGATATATCCAATTATCTTCCTCTAATGAATTTTGTGTTTGTAGTTGATGCATCCAACACATTTCAACAATATTCCCGTATTCGTCAAATACTTGTTTTGTAAAAATTTCATCACTTAGCTCTTTAATACTTTTTGTATTTGCGATAGAAACATGAGGAACGATATTGCCAAGTATAAGAAAATTGTAAAACTTTGAAAGCAAACCGCAAAGTGAATAATATACAGCCAATTCTATTTCGGGGAATGTTTCAGACAAGATATTAAATTGCTCATTAATTTGCGATTTTAGAATTTCTTCCATGCCTGGTATAGAAGAAAATGTTGTTTTAATATAGTTTAAATATTCTTCAATAGCAGGCTCCCAAAGTGAGAATGGGATAGTTGCCGGAACAGATATTACTTCTTCTTTTATTTTTTGAAGCATAAATCTATCAGATGAAAAATAGATGAGCAATCTGCATAATATTTTTTCATCTGAACATAATATTTGCCAAAGGTTCATAGATGATAGTGGAATGTCGTGTGAAACAAAAATTTGCTTCAAACTACTAATATCTTTCCATACATCAGATGAAAAATCTGAAAGGTTTGCAAGTATGATATCTTTTATTTGTTGTTTATTATCGGCCTCTAAAACAGCTTCTTCAATTTCTTCAAAAGAAGCATCTGAGTAAGAAATTTCATTTTTTAAAATTACTAATTTATATAATTCGGTAAGTTCATCTAGACTAGTATCACTATATAGAATTAGAGGTTTGGTGTTTATTTGAGATTTTTTATCAGAAACCAGGATGTAACAATTCTTTTTTAAATCAATTGGTTCAATACTCCAATATCCTGTACATATTTGGTCCTCCATCTTCTGCTCAAGAATAACAGGTTCACATTCAGGATCGGATAAATTGATGGCTTTGACTATTGTGTTTTTGAGCATGTCATTTGTATACATACCAAAATTTGCAGGCGGTATATAAACTGATTGGGTTTCTAGCAACAGATGTGTATCGTATCTTGAAACATTTATAAATCCCAAATTTTTATTTTCTAACGTTATAGATATTTTGACTTTGTCATCTTCATTTTCGGAATACCCAAATAAATTTTTTATATTGTCTTCAAAATCAATTAATTTAATCTCTGTTAATACGTCATTTGTGTATATATGGCGTGTTAAAGACAAATTTTTACTTGTTCGTACTTTTGTACGTAATTCAAAATGAAGTTTATATTTTGAAGAAGATTTTAAGTTATTAAATATTCTAATTCTTTTGCCCATTAAATGAACTAAAGAAATATTAGAAGAATTTATACATTTTTTATTTTCATCAAAAAATGATACTCCAACTGAAGGGTATGGAAGATATATCAGAGATGTACCACCGCTATACCAATATATCTTAAAACATACTTTATCTGGTTTTGTTGTTGTAGTTTCAAATTGAAATTCACATCCATCAACTACTGTGCATTTTAATGAATCAGATAATAATGGTTCAATTTTAATGGCATTTAAACTATTAAGCTTAATTACTCCATTACCATTTTCCAACGCATTAAAATTTATTGATGAACTGGGTGGTAATATCGTCACGCTAAAAGTTTTAGAAATACCACCATGGGTACAATTGATATCAAGATTTCCCGAAAACTTATTGATGTCTACAATGGGGTGTGTTGTATCTTTGTAATAATAATTTATATATCGTGAAGAAACATCATTTTTTTTAGAAGTCTCATCATAATATATAATTTTTGGAATTCCACGATAAGCAACAAATGGGAAAGTTTTATACGTTATAATATTGCCTTCTACACAATATTTATTGTTTGAAGGGTTAGATGAATTTAATTGAACAAAAAAGTCATCAAATTCAAAACTTTCTTTGCATTTAATTAATCTGAAGACAATATCGTCAATTACAATATCAGTTACATATTCACCTACTGAACTATAATCATTGTTTTTTTCATTATATGCTATAAAGCATTCGCTTTCTCTTAAATACGCACTTCCATTGTTTTTTAATATTAATAGGCCATCTTCGTTTTCAGTAAATACAAGGGGCCTATTAACATCAATTGATTGAGAAATTGTGATGCTATTTGATTGTATTTTATTATCAGCACTGGATAAAAATAATGTTACAGAATTTTTGACATCAAGTCTATCGTCAAATTGTCTTATTTTATACTGTTTTTTTGATCCAAGTATTAAGTTTACAATAGCAATTGTTGTATTTTCGCTATCTAAGTTATTGATATAAAATGTTTGAGGTAATGTATTTACATCAGTAATTCCAAAATATTTTGAAAAATATTTAGCCTCTACATTAAATTCAGGAAAAATAAATTGAAATTTTAATTTATTTGAATTTTCTAAATCCAGTATTCTTTCAACTGTTGGGATTTTCCCCTGTACTCTCACTCCTGTGGAACGACTTGCTTCTTCTACGAAACCACTCAACATTTTTTCAACAGATGCATCCTCCATAAGAAGAGGAAACTGAGACTTCCAATCTGGAGCTCGTTGATTTAATATTTGAATTGGATTTTTATACTCTTGTAGCTTATAATCTATTTTTAGCTTGATAATAGTTGTTACTAAACTTGTAATAAGTTCACAAATTTCATCTTTTCTAATGGCTTCAGGAAGTATTTTTTGCAGATTTTTAACATATGCAAATAATTCAGCTCCGTTTGAAGTATGCTCTGTTGCAAATCTAATTGTATGATGCAGTATTTTTACAACAGGAGAATTTTTGCTTGCTGCTTGTATAAATTTAGAAGGAATACCACCATTTGCTACAATTGCACCTAAATATTTTTTACCAGAAACTAAAGTTATGTTATACTTCCAGTACTGTAAAGCTTCTATAATTGCATTGGTTCTTACGTTGGATTGATATATTTTTAATTCGTCATTGGAAATAGATGAAAATATGGGATCCCATGACCAAGCACCACCCTTGTATTCACGTTTCCACCATTCAGAAGCATAAAGCACAAAGCAGCGAGAAAAATACTTATTTTTAAGCAAATCTACGAGCGAATGGTATTGACAGCAATATTTTAGTTTGTTTCTAAGGTCTTCGTATTCTGCTTTGTTCATCTGATATGCATAAAGCATCATGCCATTTGGGTAAGGCATATTCCTTTTTTGTAAAAAATCTCTTAAAAATTCATGTAATATTTCCATATAGGCACCTTTAATGAATACAATATTGTATTTCATAGCATATTTTTTTTAATTATTCAACAAACTTCATTATTAGAAGTGCCAAAAAATGACGTTTGTTCATATGTTTTTTTGCAAAAATAGTTAAGGTATCTACTTTAAGGAACTTTAATATTTTCTACAACTTACGCACATGGTGTTTGGGGTATATAAAGAGATTTTCATTTTTTTTGAAAAAAATGACTATTTTCTTGCAATTTTAGGTATAAGTCGTTAAAATGTGACGGATTATAATTTTATGCTGATAAATGAGGTGTTTTCATGGCAGACGATATTCAAATTCAAAAAATGGACGGCAAGAGCCTTGATGTGACGGGCGTAAACAAGGAAAAGTTGAAAACGGTTTTTCCTGAGTGTTTTACCGAGGGTAATTTGGATATTGATAAACTGTTGTCTTTATGTGGTGAATACATAGACAACGATTTTGAAAAGTATAAATTTGAATGGAAAGGCAAATCTGAATGTTATCGGATTACTGGTAAGCGTTCAACCGGGACACTTCGTCCTTGTGTGGAAGAGAGCGTGGATTTTGAAAACACCAATAATCTTTATATTGAAGGCGACAATTTAGAAGTTTTGAAACTTTTACAAACAGCCTATTATCGCAAAGTCAAAATGATTTATATTGATCCGCCGTATAACACAGGCAATGATTTTGTTTATGAAGATGATTTTAAGAACCCGATGGCAAAATATAAAGAAATTACAAGCCAAACAACAAAATCAAATCCCGAAACAATGGGCAGATATCATACCAACTGGTTGAATATGATGTATCCTCGCTTGCGTTTAGCCTCTAACTTACTTCGTGATGATGGTGTGATTTTTATCAGCATTGATGATAATGAAGTTACAAATCTTCGTCGTTTATGCGATGAGGTATTTGGGGAGGAGAATTTTGTAGCTCAATTTATAGTAGCCTCTAATTCAACAAAAAATAATTCAAAATATGTTTCTGTTTCTCATGAGTATATTTTATGTTACTGTAAAAATATCTACTCACTTGGAGATGAGTGGAAAGTAAAAAAGAATAACGTTGATGAATATTACAATCGTGCAATGCAACTTGTTAAAAGAAATTTATCAGAAGATGAGATTCATAATGAATTATTAGAGTTGGTAAAATATCCAAGATTTTATGATTTAGATCACTATACCTATGCGGATAAAAAAGGAATATATCAGACAGATAATCCTGGTGGAGTAACCAATGGAAATATGCTTACGGAAGTTATTCATCCTGTAACAGGAAAAGTCTGTGCAAAACCCATTGGGGGTTGGAGATATAAAGATGAAGAAATCAAAAGATTAGAAAAAGAAGGTTTGTTAGCTTTTGGTAAAGATGAGACAATCGTTCCTAGACCTAAACGATATTTAGGGGATTATATTTATCAAGTTCCTAAATCAACGCTTTTCTTTGACTCTCAATCATCTACAAAATGGTTAAAAGCTAATAATTTGCCTTTTGATTTTGCAAAGGCAGTTGATTTTATAAAGTATATTTTATCTACCTCATCTAAGGAAGACGATATCATTCTTGACTTTTTCTCAGGCTCTGCAACTACGGCTCATGCAGTTATGCAATTAAATGCCGAAGATGGTGGCAAACGTCAATTTATCATGGTGCAATTACCGGAAGTAACCGATGAAAAGTCTGAAGCATTCAAAGCCGGATATAAAAACATTTGTGAAATAGGTAAAGAGCGTATCCGTCGTGCCGGTGCTAAAATCAAAGCAGAAGATGATTTATGGAAAGAAGTTCCTCTTAATCGACTTCCCACACCAGAAGCACAGGCTTGGGTGCCTCCAAATTTAGTTAGAGTAGAAGACTTAAAAGATAGAAAATCACCAATAGAATATGTTGATGAAAGTAAAAATCCTGATGTTGGCTTTAAAGTATTCAAATTAGATACTTCAAACCTTGTTAAATGGGATGATACTCCTATTGAAGGGGTTGATACAACCGATTTGTTTAATCGTATGGACGGTATGGTTGAAAGCATTAAAAAAGACCGGACCGAACTTGATGTTGTCTATGAAGTAATGTTAAAACTCGGGATTCCCTTGACATATAAAGTCTTTGAAAATGAAGTGAATGGTCGCAAAGTTTACTCTATTGGCGATGATGGGTTGATTTTGGTATGCTTGGATAAATCAAATGGCGGCATTACACCGGAAGATATTTCTGCTATGTGCGATTTAACACCGGCTAAAATCGTAGCTGCAGAAGAAGCCTTTAAGGACGATGTCGCTCTTTCAAACGCTTACTACATCTCAAAAGACAAAGGCGTGGAAATAGAATTGTTGTAGAGGTGTTGGGATGATTTTTATATTTGAAGAAATAATAACAAAAGGTTTTTGGGATTGGATTGAAACAATAGCCACAATATTGGGTAATATTGGTCTTTTTATTATTACTTTTTACGTATTCTGGAAACAATATTTTTCAAAAAATATAAAAATAACTTCAAGCGGAGAACATTCGTCTATTTACTTTGGAAATGCGATTAACTGTACGCTTTTTAACAAGACACTTTCACCTGTTGTTGTTGAAAAAATTGATGTTGTATATGATAATAAATATGAAGTAACTATAAAAGATTTTAAAGAAAATCCTCTTGTTCTAGAATATTTTAGATCAGCTTATATTAAAGGGGAAAGATATACTTCATTATCTGAAAAATTAAATACTCTTTTTGCAAGAGATGTCTATTATAAAGTCAAAACCCCAGATAAAACTATACTGATAAAAAGTAGAGGAAAAATAAAGAAGAAAAATAAACTTACGCATATTGCAACATTTACACAACGTTTTGATGATACTGTAATTTCAAAAGGTGTACGCTATGTTTTAATTTATTGGCTAAAAGGAACTAAGGAATTTAATAGGGTATTCATTTTAGATAACGGTATGATGGACAAGAATATTGCAAACTTCAATCAATTACCAAGAGAAATTCTTGGCAAACCAAAAGAAATGTTAAAGTTTTTTAAAGAAACATTCAACAATCCAGATTTAAATATTCGGATTCATGAACTTTAATCAGTTTATTGCCAAGTGAGGATATTAATGAAACTAAAGTTTAAGAATCAAGAATTTCAGACCGATGCCGTGAATGCGGCGGTGGAGCTGTTCAAAGGCCAAGAAAAAGCAAATATGACTTTTTCAATCGCTGATAACTCCGCGCAAGCCTCTTTTTTGCAAAATGAATTCGGTTTTGGTAACAAGTTGGTGTTAGATGAGGAAACAATAAACAACAATCTTCATGCAATCCAAAAAGCTCATTCTCTCCCCCAAACCGATATTGAATCTGGCAAAGCCTTGCCCATTTCTATTGAAATGGAAACCGGAACCGGTAAAACCTATGTTTACACAAAAACTATTTTGGAACTCAATAAACGTTATGGTTTTACAAAATTTATCATTGTTGTGCCAAGCATTGCTATTCGTGAAGGTGTGAATAAATCTTTCCAAATCACCGAAGAACACTTTAAAAATCAGTATGACAGCGTGCCTTACAGATATTTTATCTATAATTCGGCTAAACTGTCTGATGTTCGGGCTTTTGCAACCTCCAGTAACATTGAAATTATGATTATCAACATTGATGCTTTCAAAAAAGCTGAAAATATCATCAATCAAGAGCAAGAAAAGCTCAATGGCGAAACCGCAATGAGATATATTCAAGACACAAATCCGGTTGTGATTATTGATGAACCGCAAAGCGTTGATAATACACCTAAGGCAAAAGAAGCCATTGCGACCTTAAATCCTTTGTGTGTCTTACGTTATTCTGCAACCCACAGAGAAAAGCAAAATCTTGTCTATCGTTTAACGCCGGTTGATACTTATCAAATGGGATTGGTTAAGCAGATTTGTGTTATTTCAAACTCGGTTATCAACGATTCAAACAAGCCTTACATTGCATTAAAATCTGTTTCCAGTAGCGGTGGATTTAGTGCCAAAATTGAAATCGATGTTGAAGGTAAAGACGGTAAAGTGTCCCGTAAAACAATAACCGTTAAGCCGGGAGATGATCTGTACTTAAAATCAGGACATCGTCAATTATACGAAGGCTATGTCGTGGCCGGTATTGACTGTACAAGCGGTTATGAGTGTATTGAATTTTCTAATGCCGAATGCTTGAATTTAGGTAAAACCATCGGTAGTGTTGATGAAAGTATCATTAAACGAGCTCAGATTTATCACACCATCAAAACACATTTGGAAAAGGAAATCCGCTTGTTTGACAAAGGAATTAAGGTCTTGTCCTTGTTCTTTATTGATGAAGTTAAAAAATACCGTTTAGAGGATGGCGGACAAGGTATTTATGCCAAAATGTTTGAAGAATGCTATAACGAATTGATAAATAATCCTCGTTATGCTGTTTTAAAAGAAAAGTTTAATACGGATGTTACCAAGGCTCATGACGGATATTTCTCTCAGGATAAAAAAGGTAAATATAAAGACACCAAGGGCGATACGCAGGCCGATGATGATACCTATAACACCATTATGAAAGACAAAGAAAAACTGCTATCTTTTGAATGTCCGTTAAGATTTATCTTCTCTCACTCCGCACTAAAAGAAGGTTGGGATAACCCGAACGTTTTCCAAGTTTGCACTTTAATCGAGCAAAAATCGGTCTTTACCTGTCGTCAAAAGGTCGGTCGAGGACTTCGTTTGTGTGTCAATCAGGATGGCGAACGCATTGAGGATAAAGACGTCAATGTCTTGCATGTCATTGCTAATGAAAGCTTTGCCGAGTTTGCCGATAAACTGCAAAAAGAAATTGAAGAAGAAACCGGCGTTAAGTTTGGTGTTTTGGAAATCGGTATGTTGACAGGGTTAACTTACGAAGAAGAAGTTAAGGTTGAAAAACAAATCTCTCAGGAAACTGCCGAAACAGTTGTTCAAGAACTTCAAAAGACCGGCGTTATTGATGATTGTGGGGCGGTTAATAAAGAAGTGGCCGTTGAAACAATTGAGCTTTCAAGTGTGCCGGAACCTGTTAAAAAAGAAATTATTGAAACGATAAGACAGGAAAAACCCGTAACAGTTGCTGCTCTTTCGCAAACAACCTATACCGAAACAAAGGTTGAAAAAGTTTCTGTCAGCTATGAAGAAGCCGTTCAAATCATGGAAGATTTAAAAGGCACTCAGGTCATTGACAGTAAAGGTAAAATCAAAGATACCATGAAGGCAGAACTGGCCGCCGGTACTTTGAATTTAAGCGACAGATGGTCAAAGGCAAAACAACGTGCTGTTTTACAGGCCTTAAATAAAGCCGATAATAAACCGGTTATTCGGGATGCAAGCAAAGAAGTGACTGTTAAATTAAAGAAAAAAGCAATCCTTAGTCCCGAATTTATGGAATTGTGGAATAAAATCAAGCAAAAGACCACTTATCGTGTTCAATTTGATTTGGATACTTTGGTTGCAAACAGCATTAAAGAAATTAAGGAAATGCCCGAAATCGGAACGGCTCGCTTACTCAGTCAAACAGCCAGTGTTAATATTGAAAAATCGGGTGTTTCGCACCAAGCAGGAAGAACATATATTCAAGATTTAACCCGTAACTATGAAACATTACCGGATATTTTACGCCTGATTTCCACGAAGACGCTTTTGAAACGGTCAACAGTTAATCGTATTTTACAAGAAAGTGGTCGCATGGCAGACTTTTTGAAGAATCCGCAAGAGTTTTATGAAAAAACATTGGAAATTATTGAACGCAATCGTCATAAATTGGCTATTGACGGTATTAAGTATATTAAACTCGCCGATGAAGAATACTATGTTCAAGAAATTTTTGACAGCACTGAGTTGATAGCTAACCTTGATAAGAACGCAGTTGCCGTTGAAAACAGTGTTTATGATCATGTCATTTATGATAGTGGAGTTGAAAGCAAATTTGCTGTTGCCTTGGATAAAGATCCGGATGTTAAAATGTTCTTTAAAATCCCAAGCCGATTTAAAATTGAAACACCTATCGGAACCTATAATCCGGACTGGGCAGTTTATTTAGAGAAAAATGGCGAGCAAAAACTTTACTTTGTGTTAGAAACCAAAGGAACGGATAATTTATTCTTGCTTAGAGAAGAAGAAAAATTGAAAATCATGTGCGGAGCCGAACACTTTAAGGCTTTAGACGGCGTTAGTTTTTCAAAAAATCCTGTCAGAGAATGGAAAGAATTTAAACAAACGGTGTAAACAATGGCTGAGGCTTCACGTTTTCAATCCTCGTTTGAAGCGGTTTGGACGGCAAGATGTCTTGCCGGTCTTGTTGATGATGAAAATTTAGTGCCTGCGTTTGCCTCTGCTAACATTAAGATTTTGCCATATCAAATAGCGGCGGCCCGTTTTGCTTTGCGATCTGCAAACTTAAAAGGCTGTATTTTATGTGATGAAGGCAGTCTTGGTAAAACTTATGAGGCTTTGTTGGTTGTATCGCAACGTTGGTATGAAGGTAAAGAACGGATTTTAATCGTTTTGCCCCAAAACCTTAAAAGTCAATGGCAAGAAAAACTCACCAAAGAATTTACTCTACCGATAACCGATTGGAGCGAATATACACAAGAGACCAAAGGCCTGTGCCTGATGACGTATGATGAAGTCATTAAAAATGAAGAAAAAGTCGGCCAAATTGTTTGGGATTTAGCTGTTTTTGATGAGGCAGATTTTCTATTCAAACCAGACAACAAATCGGTTTCTACGATTAAAAAGGCAGTTGGGAATGCGTTTAAATTGCTTTTAACCCCGACCCCTATTACATTAAGCATCATGGATATTTATGGACTTATCCATTTTATTGATGAAACTTTGTTGCCCGATGCTGACAGCTTTTATAAAAGATATTTTAGAAAGCCCGAAAACTATCCTGAACTTTCATCATGGGTATCCAAATTTGCGTTTAGAACTTTAAAAAGACAGGTTGAACCTTATGTTAATTTTACCAAACGTTTGCCGGTTGTTCTAAATTACACGCCACAAGATGACGAGAAAAAGCTCTATGATTTAACCGAAAAATATTTGGCTCTTGATAACAAAACTGCCTATCCGCAAATGGATAATTATCAGTTAGCATTACAATTTTATAGAAATCTTTCTTCCTCTCCGCAGGCTTTTGCCAATATGCTGTCGGCTCCGATTGAACGGGCTTCGTCTGATGAACGCATTATTTTACAGACAATGCAAAAAATGGCTTTAGATGTTTCCGTTTCGGCTAAAATGGAAGAATTATTAAAGGCACTAAAAACAACATTTACGCATTTAAAATCACGCAAAGAAGTGCAAAAAACCATTATTTTTGTTGATAACCTGACAACTTTATCCGTTTTATCAGAGTTATTAAAGGAACATTATTCGATTATAAAACACACAGATGATAATGCTTTGAACATTTTTAGAGAAGATAAAAATATTCAAATTCTTATCACAAACGATGCAACTGCCAAAGGCTTAGACATAGAATATTGCCCCATTGTCGTGAACTATGATTTACTTTATAACGCCGTTGAGATGGAACAACGAATTTGTCGTTGCCACCGCCAAGGACAACAATCCGATGTGTTGGTTATCAATTTGCTCAGTCAGGAAAATATGTCTGATGTGCGTATTTTGGAATTGATTAACAAACGAACTTTACAATTTCAGGGTATTTTCGGGATGTCAGACGATATTGTCGGTCATTTTGATGAAACTTTGGAGGCTGTTTTACAAAAACGACGAACCTTGCCCGATATTCAACGGGATTTTGCACAGAACTTAGAAACAAATAAAGATGCCAACTCTCAAGTTGTTTCGGATGCCGAAAGTGTTTTGTTTACGACATTTACAAAAGATGTAGCCGAAAAAGTACAGGTTTCACCGCAGTATATTCAAGAACAGGCCGAGTTCATCAATCGGGACTTATGGGAGGTTGTAAAGTTCTATTTTGAAAAACATTTTCCTGAATATGTTATTGATGAAAACAATCAAACCTTAACCCTTTCGGACGGTTATGAGCCGCCAAAGATGTTCTATTATTGGAATGGGACAAGAAATACACCTTATACGGGAAAACGTCAGTATGGTATGGCAAAAGATTTTAAACCTTCCAGTGGTCGGATTACCCTGACATCAATTTTAGCCAAGGGAATTTTTAGTGAAATTGAATGTTCTACAGAGGGTAAAATGCACCTTGAAACAGATATACCTTCCTGTCAAATCAGCATGTATATGGTTGAATTACGCCGAAAAGGAAAGTTCCTTAAATGTTATGATGTTTTAACCGGTAAGACGAGAGATGGCAAGATTTTAACACAAGAAGAATGTGTAAAAATTCTATCACAGCCAATTAAATCTCTTGAAAATAAGGATAGAGAACGGTCTTATTGGCTTGCAAACAGTTCGTTTTCTGACAGATTGCCATTAGCCTTAGAGAATGAGTTGAAAAACAACTATATCAAGCAACAAGAAAATTGTTTTAATGCTGATATTGATATCATTAAAATGCGTTCATCTCGTCAAAAAGCCGTATTAGAACAAACTCTTGAATCCTTACGCCAAGAAACATCAAAAATTAAAGAGAGTATCGGTAGTGCTAAAGACCGCTTAGAAGAACTTAAAATTCAAAAACAAATCAACGAAATGGAAAAACAACTCCGCAAAAAAGAAGAAGGCTTGTTCTTTGAACAAATGCGTATCGAAGCCACCGCCGAAGAACAAATAGAACAACTCTGTGCTACTGAAAATATAGAGGTTAAATTATCAAAGGTATTTAAGGTGATGGTTTGTTGATCGTTTCTTTATAGCGAAACATGTGTTATGTTGAGCTAATAAAATTTTTATTTTTTTTCATTTTTAAATAATAAGGACAATCATTGCAAGGAATATCAATTGTATTGTCCTGCATACATTTTCCAGTTAAGAGTCTTTTTGCATAACGAACTTCTTTTGATTTTAAAGCCTTTTCTAGTCCAACATTAAAAACATTACATTTAAAATCATTTAAATAAACACAACAGCATCCCAACAAACGACCATCCCAATTAATTTGAGGGGAATTCCATAATTCCAAACAAGGTATCCAATTGAAAGAAAAAGGTGTTTCTTTAGAAAAAGATAACTTGGTTTCTTTTTCAAGCAAATCAGAATTTATAGGTATAAAACTTTCATTCCATGTCTTTTTAAAAGAAATTGACATGTTCAATTGTTTTGCTAGTTTTTTTGCTCGTTTTATTTCATTAATATCTTGCGTTGTATCCATAACAATATACTGCCAGTTCAACAACGGATAATTGCTGTGGTAGATTTCTTTATACTTATTTATCAATTCAATATTAGCAATCACCTTATTAAATTTTCCATTGATGCGATAGGTTTTATATACTTCATCAGAAGCTCCATCTAAAGAGATGTTTAAAGAATAAAGTTGAAATTTAACTATTTTTTCTATAGCTGTTTCTTTTATTGAATTTAAATTAACTCCATTATTGGCGGTTAATTTGATTTTATTATTATAAGCAATTTCTAAAATTTTTTCAAAGTCAGGATTTAAAAAAATTTCACCACTGTTTGATATTTCTATTTCCTGTATAAAGGGATTTCGTTTGAGAAATTCTTTAAACTGTTCTGCAGTTGTATACCCTTTTCCAACAGTTCCGTAATTTGACTTTCTCATATAGCAATCTTTACATTTTAATTGACAAGCTGTACATATATCCAATCTCACTCTTTTAGGTAATCTATGCGTCATAATAAATCCTTTTGTTTTTTATTAGGATAACATAAAAAATATAAGTTTGTCAAAATATAAATTTATTGATTTTTTGAGAAAATATGTTATAATATAGAAAGTTTTGATTTAATAGGTATGACCATGAATAAAATAAAAAATAATTCTTTATATAAAGGTAATGAACCAGAATTATTAAGATTAAAAGAACAAACAGCAAAGATATTACATGAAATTAATTTGGCCTCTCCAATAGATAGAGAAAAAAGTCATAGAACTTTATTCCCTTTGATTTTTAATCGCTTGGGAAAAAACACTTGGTTTGAACTTCCTTTTAATTGCGATTACGGAAAACATATTGAAATAGGAGAAAACTGTTATTTTAACCATCATTGTTCTATTGGTGACGGTGGAAAAGTAATTATTGGAAATAATGTTTTAATTGGTCCATATGTCGGCATTTATACGGCACAACATCCTCTAGATTCTAAACTGCGATTAGAAGGATGGCAAAGCGTTTCAGATATTGAAATCGGAGATAATGTATGGATTGGAGCTAATTGTACCATTCTTTCTGGGGTAAAAATAGGAAACAATGCCGTGATTGGGGCTGGAAGCGTTGTAACAAAAGATATTCCTGAAAATACATTGGCCTATGGAGTACCATGTAAAATTATAAAGATTTTAACATAAAGAGAGGTATTTTGATACATTTATGTACAATGATTGGCGAGAATACATTACTTCTAAATGAGTTTATAACGCACTATAAAAATTTAGGAGTAGATCGCTTTCACTTTATTGTTCACGATCCATCAGAAGAACAATATTTTACTAAAGATGTCAAAGATATTTTGGCTTTATATCATATTGGTGTAGAAGAAGTTTATAGCGGTAAATGGAATGGTGCAATTTGTACAAAATTAATAAACTCTGTAATGAAAAAATATCCAGAAGAATGGTTTGTTATTGCAGATTTAGACGAATTTCAAATTTATCCTCAAAATCTGAAGACAATAATCTCTGAACAAGAGAAGAAAAAAAAAGATTTTGTAACAGGTCTTTTATTAGATAGATTTTCTCAAAGTGGCCATTTAACTTCAGTGAAACGTAATTTATCAATATGGTCTCAATTTCCTATGTGCGGTTTTTTTTCTTTTCCTCTAACTCGAAGCAATCCTTATAAAATTACCCTATCTAAGGGAAAATTAACTCTTTCAGAAGGGCAACATGGGGTAATTTTTTTTAATGAGAAATATCCTCAAATAAATGAAATTATTGCAGAAGTTCATCATTTCAAATGGAATGATATCCTGTTAGGAAAAATAAAAAATAGATTAACCTATGAACGAAGGGGAGATTGGATTAATTCTTATCAAGGATATAAAGGCGAACTGGAATGTATATTAAAATATTTTGGCACACATTATAAAACAGACTTAACAAATCCTCTTTTTATGTTTACTCGTGAAAAAGAAGATCACTCCTATGCAAATTTTAATAGTATTAAACGGTTGGCTGCAGATTGGGACGTTTTACATGCATATCCAACGCTTGATCAGAATATTTTTGAAGCAACGATAATCATAAGTTCTTATAATCAGGGGGATATAATACAAAAAAGTGTAAAAGAGTTAATACAACAAGCAACTCAAAGTGATAAAAAAATTCAAATTGTTCTCGCAGATGATGGATCTACATTAAGCGAGCAGGAAAAATGTACGGCATTAACACAATATAGTACAGACAACATAAAAGTCCAATTTGTGACACAAGAGGATAAAGGGTTCAGATTAGCTGCATCAAGAAATAATGCAATAAAATTAGCTCAGAGTAATGTGCTCATTTTTATAGATGGTGACTGTTTCCCTATGCCAGGTTTTTTGAATGAACATATAAATTTTCACAAAAAAAATTCTTATGCACTTTGTGTCGGTTCTAGAGGATATGCTCCATTAGAAGCTCTGAAGCAAAAGAGTTTACAATCTGACAAAAGTTATGAGTTAATGGAAGCGATGGAAAGCTACACAGTTAATGAAAAAGCTAACTCACAATACCCTTGGAGAGCTGTTTTGGGTAGAAATTTCAGTGTAAAATCATATTTTCCTCTTCCGCTTTTTGATGAAAATATAAAAGGTTGGGGATTTGAAGATACCGCTTACGCTCTGGATCTTTTCTTTATGGGATATCAAAAAGTTGTATTTTCTGGCAATGCCAGAGTGGTTCAATTTGATGACTTTTCAAGTACAAATGATCCCTTTAAATCACTAAATAATGATAAGATTGCTGCTACTCAAAAAAATGCCTTATATTTGATGAGTAAGTACAAGAGATACGACGATATATTTATGGAACTTGGTGCCTATCTTTCATTTTTTGCAGAACCTTTTGATTATAATAATGGTGTATTCATACTAAATGAAGAGAAACGTCAAAGAGTTCATAAGCTTTTCTCTGATGGAGAAAGAAAATCTAAACAAGAATATGTAGATTTATTTAATTCTTGCAGAAAGAAACTTATAGATTTTTACAAGAGACGATCTTTAAAAACGCAGAAAATTTGTACCAACCATCAGCCTTATCATCAAACTTTTCAAAAGGTTAGAGAGTAATTGTATCTACATATCCTAACTCAATAAAAGTCCTTTTTAAAAAGTCTGGATCATTAATTTTAAAGAGAAGTTCATGTTGCCCCTTATGTTTTAAACCATAATTTTCACCATCTTTTGCTCCGGCAATAGTAAATTTTCCAAAAGGCCTATCTTTTCCCTTTGTTTTCCATATTTCGATTTTTGCTTGTATTTTTTCATAATCCATTTTTAATTCTGGATCTTGATTTAAGAGCATTACAACCTCTCTAAAGCCAGCCTTCCAAGCATTAAATGGAGAGGTATTAAAATTAGTAATCGAGGCTATTTCTTTTATACCTCTTGTTTTTAAAATACCACCGCTAGCAATGGGATCTATTTTATCATTTTGGATTCTTCTAAAATTTTCAGTTGGACAAGATTTTATTCCGCCATATCCATAAACTAAATCATTTACAGGATTGCGTGTCATATAAAAATGCATCTCGTTTGGTAAAGGAGGTGTTACAGAGTATAAATCAAATTCATCAAGAACTAAATTATCCCCATCAATTAAAACATAATAACTACTCTCGACCATCTCAGCAACATTTCGGAAAGCCCTAGACAAACCTTTTACTCTATGCAATCGTTTTAAGTTGGGATATTTTTTTAATAGATTTTCAAAATTATCTTCTGCATTGTTTTCATTATATGTTAAATATACAATATCTGGTTGTTTTTTATTTCCAAATGGAATGTATTTATCAATAATATTTTTCTTTTGAATTACAGGATAATACTTCATTAACTCATTTAATGTCTCTGGAATAAAAAACTCATCTGCTTGAGCACTTATTGCGATAAAGGAATCTGTATCCGTAATTAAAGCCGCCATCTTATAAGCATCTTCTTTAGATAACCCATGAACCCTTTTGATATCGGGAAAAAAATGTTGAAGAGATTGAAAAAAAAGTTCAATTTTCGAATTAAAACAACCTGACGATATAAAAACTATCTCCATTTTTAGTCCTTTTGATTTTGATACATTTTTTGTATATCTAAGATGTTATTTATTGATTTTCTTTGCGAAGCAACACAATGATAACAGGGTCTACATAAAAAATCTTTTTTAGAATCTTCTAAGCCAGCAACCTGTAAACGTTTTAGATTATATACTCGTGAATGTAGTATATCATCTAATGAACTTGTATTTATATTTCCTACAATGTGGTTTTGTAACCAATCATGACAACAAAAAGATACATTTCCATTATGAAAAATGTAGGTTCGATCTAAGTGTCTATTAAAATCACAACCTTCAGGTTGTATTTGAATATTTCTTTGCTGTTTTGATTGTATGAGACCCGATCGATTAACAAAACTATATTTTTCTATAGAAATCCCGTTATCTGTCCAAAAGGAATTATCTTGTGCTTTTCCAATATTAAGACCAGCATCTTCTAATCCTGTGAGTTTGACAACAGACAATGATGTAGTAGATCTTCGTTCTTTTAATACTTGATTTAGATATAAAATATTTTTACAAACCTGTTCATAATTTATAGATTTTCCCATAATTTTATACGTTTGATCTCTATCATTTCCAAACACACTAAATAGTATCTTATCGATATTTAAGTCACTTAAGCGATCAGCAATAGATGGAGTTAATAGCATTCCATTTGTAGATATTTCAATTTTTGCGGTTGGAATGAGAGTTTTAATTTGGTGCAATCTATCAATCATCTGATTGTCTATAAATGGTTCATTGTTTAAATAAGGAATAATCCATTTAGGTTTGAGAACTGATAATTCTTCTAATAATTTTCGCCATGTAGTATCTGACATATATTCAAGCTTTGTCCTACCTTTCATATCGTGCCAAGGACAGACAACGCAAGAAGAATTGCAATAAGACACTGTTTGAATTTCAATAGCTTCTAGTTTGTACATGTTTTTTCTCTTTTAAATTCTGAAATAAATTTTTTTGCAATTTTGAAAGATGTTAATTTTTTTGTACATTCATATGATTTTTTAGACATAGCCAACCAAAAATCTAGATCAGAATTTAATTTTTGAATTATTTCTACCAATTTTTTAGGTGATGAATATAAAAGCTCATTAGGTATAAACTCTTTAAACCAATCAAAATTAGGAGCTACGCAAGGAATTCCAAGAGCCATAGAATCTATGCAGGACATAGACCAAGGAGTACCTTTTCGGTATGGAGCTAAGCAACACAAAGCTCCGTTAAAAGCCTCTTTATAAATATCTCGGTTATTACCATCTACCCGAATCGTCACATTTTTATATTTCGAAAGTGCTTGTCTGTATTTCTCAACAGATGTGTCTAATCTTTTTCTTTTGGGATCTCGATTCCCTAAAATATCAAATATTTCAAATTCAAAATCGCCTATTTGATTTAAATTTGAAATTGTTTCCAACAAAAAAGATGTTCCATAATGTTCATATAAACGATGATTATAAATAATTCGATTAGAGTGTCCATTTGGAGAATTATAAATGAACAGAGGATCTTTAGGTGGCGGATTAATAATAAACTTATGTGTATTAAAACTCTTATTATACTTTTCTAAAAGAAATTTTATGTTTTGTAAAGAGGTTTTGCTATGAGTGAATATAGTGTCAGCTGACAATATTCCAGAGAGAAAACTTAATTGTATAGTCTCATTTATGTTTCCTGCATTCAAAGAAGTGTCTGTATTTATTTTATTTTTTTGAAAAAAATAGGGAATATAATGAGCATATCCAATAATTTTAATAGTTGATAATTCTAAGTGTTCGATTAAAGCTTTGTAATTCGGGATAAGTTCTATTTGATTAATTAGTAGAACATCTGGATTTTCTTGCTTTATTATTTGCTCTATCTTATCCCAATTAAAATTAAATCTAACTGCATACTTACTATTTCCGAAATCAAAAGGAATATGTTTGATATTTTCATTTGATAAAGGTCTGGGAGATGCAAATAAAAAATCTATATCCTCATTAAGAAAGTCTTTAACTAATGTATTATAAAAAATATATGCAGAGTCTGTGGATAAATTATCTTTATTACTTACATTTAAAAAACATAAAACTCGAACCATATTTCACCTCTTTCTCATAATTGCTAAACCTGGATATATAGGTAATCTAAACTTTTCATACATTTCATCTGAGATATCGGTAAATGCATCAAAACCACCTGCTATATCTAAAGTACCTGTTGAAGGAAAATCCTTTTTTAATTGTGGATCCACATCATGAGCAATTATAATAGCATCCTTTTTTAGTTTTGGATAAAAATTTTTAAAATCGTGCATAATTCCAGCATAACTGTGATCACCATCTACATACAATAAATCAATTTCTTTAAAGGAATTTGCGTTAAGCAAATATTCTGCAGATGTTTGTTTAAAGTGCGTGATAATATCTTCCAAGTGATATTTTTTCCATAAATTATAAACTTCTTCTTCAGAATCCCATTTCCCAATCCCATACCAATGGTTTTTATCTTCGTTTGCAACGGAGTAAGAAGGATCTATAAAATGTAACTGTGGAGTTACAGAGTGCTTTAGTATAACTTCTTCACAATCAACTTTTTTTATTTCTCCTCCTTCGTTATCTCTTAATCCCAAACCAAACATTATTGGAGAAAAACCTGCTTTAGATCCAATAACAACAACATTCATGGGCCGAATAGACCGAACCAATGAGTAAAAAATAAAACCAAATCCTAAATTATTTGTTTTCAAATCAGTTACTTGAAAACTCGGCATTGTGTTACTTAAAATATCCGTTATTAAATCTTTTGTTAATGAAAACACTTTAATTACTCCTTCATTTTTTTTAAAAAACCATTAATTTGTTGTAGTCTTTTTTTGCTAAAGTTACTTCCAAAATAATGTTTCCAGTTTTGCACAACACTAACCTGGTATGGTATTTCTAATTGGATGTTAAAAGGCTTCTCGTCCGAAGAAGTTAGTAATGCTTGAAATAATCCCGCTAACCAAAGTCCTCGAGTCAACATTATTTCAGGATCGCCTTTTAAATTTTTTCCATAGACTCTGTCAAAATTAATGGGGAATGTCCCATTTGTAATAAAAAGAGATTTTTTCTTTGATATATTAAAAGTAAAATCATCAAAAGGTTTTTCAGGATTAAATGGGACTTTTATTCCTGTAAGAAAATTACTAAACTCTGTATCTTTAGAGGATGCGGAAACTAAAATTACTTTTTCCTTTAGATCCGCTATCATTTCTTTTGTTAAAGATGAAACCCCTGTAGTTCCAATCAAACAGTCTGATTCTTTCAATAGCATCTTTAAACTTCTAAAAAAAACAGGAGGAACTTTTTCTTGTTGTAAATCATAACAGATAATATTCAATCCTTTTTTAGAAAAAAAATCTAACAAAGAGTTTCCTATAGCTCCTCCTCCCAATACGCCATATGTAAACTCTTTTTTTATTAAATGTCTTTTATCTAGAGCATTAAATATAGAGGCAGCAATAAAATTTGATTCTAACTCCCTTTTTGCTTTTGAGATTGCCACCTCAATAACCGGATAACGGTATTCAGAGTATGTCCCTTGCGTTGTTAATTCAACGCCAATCACATCCATTTCTTGAGGTAATAATATTTCTGAAACTGCTTGGGTAAGAGCCGCTCCGCTATCCATTACAATTATTTTTGGGTTAGAACTTTTTTGCGTTGTTTTAAAAAGTTGTTGAATCATAGTTTTGGCAGCTAAATAAGAAACTCTTTCATAGTCACCCCAACAAGAGGGGAGATCCATATGAAATACATTAAAACTATTCTTTTGTAGATAACTAAAAATTTCCGGAACAGTAGAATAGGATTTTCCTAATATAAAAATATTCTCCTTTTTAAAACCCAATTCTATCAAGGTTTCAAAAAAAGAAAGTGAGGAATACAAAATATGTGCATGAAAACAGATGAAGATGTCATCAAAGTTCGACCGTTTTTTATAAATATCATTAGCAATATCTTTTAAAAAAAACATTTTATCAATCTCATTTTATTAACATCTTGATACATTTTAGCATAAAATTATAAATTTTCAAGTTATTTTTTCTTTACACAAGTTTTTTTTTATGCTAAAATCAAATTGAAATCGTTTAAAATCTTCACGAGAATTGTAATGCACAAACCAATACGAATTGAAAAATTATCATTAGAACTACCGCATAAAACATGTTTTTATGATTTTTCTACACAAATTCATTCGGGAGATAGAATTGGGATTATAGGGAAAAATGGATCAGGAAAATCTTCTTTAATTAAAATTCTTTTAGATCAAATAGAACCATCGAAGGGAAATGTTTATAATTTATCCCATTTATCTATTGGATATGTTCCACAAACAATACTAAATCATGACGATCTTAGTGGTGGAGAACGCTTTAATCGGGCACTTTCTGATGCTTTAGAAATGGATCCAGATATTTTAATACTTGATGAGCCAACAAATCATTTGGATCAGCAAACCAGATATTCTTTAATGAGAATGTTAAATAATTACAGAGGAACATTAGTAATAGCAACACACGATACAAATCTTATCAATCAATGTGTTAATACAATATGGCATATAGATCAAGGGAAAATAAATGTTTTTTCTGGAAATTATGATGATTACAAAAGAGAATGTTTGATTTGTAGGAATAGTCAAGAAAGAACGTTAGAATTATTAAAAAAAGAAAAGAAGAAAATAAAAGAAGCAAAAATAAAAGAATTAAAGAAAAGTTCTAAACAGGGAAAATCAAAACCAAAGGATAATGAAAAGCTCTCCTATAATGGAAAAGCAAGTAAGGGAAAAGCCACATCTGATGCGAGAGTTAGTGCGTTAAAAAGTGAATTAGAAAATATTCAAAAGGATATGAGCGCTTCTAGATTACCAGAAATTTTGATACCAAAATTCAAGTTAAATAGCGCTTCTGTTTCTTTATCTAAAACAGTCTTATCTATTTCTCAAGGTTCTTGTGGATATGGAAACAATCCGATTGTTTCAGGAATTTCACTCTCTATATCTGGTACAGATAAAATATCTCTTTCTGGAAATAATGCTTCCGGTAAAACAACTTTTTTGAAAGCTATTTTAAGTAATAAATCTATTTTACGGCAAGGATTTTGGAATGTTCCTAATCCACAAGATATCGGCTATGTAGATCAGCATTATGAAAACTTATCTCCGACTAAAACTGTTGAGGAAATTATTTATGAACGTTCTCGTTTGCCACATTCAGAAATTCGAAAACATTTAAATGATTTTTTATTTAGAAAAAATGAAGAAGTTTTTGAAAAGGTTCAAAATTTATCTGGTGGGGAAAAAGCTCGCTTATCTTTAGCACAAATAGCAATTGCCCCACCTAAATTACTTATTTTAGATGAAATAACAAATAATGTAGATATTGAAACAAAAGAATATATTTCAGCAGTTCTTTCTAATTATCCTGGAGCTTTTATAATTATTTCTCACGAACCTGATTTCTTAGCTTCACTTCCTTTAACTGGCAAATATGTTATAGAGAAAGGCAAATTCCTTCTTGAGCGACAACAATCATCTCAATTATGTCACTCATTTCCAAATGGTAGGGAGCGAAGTTAAGACATAATAAGTATTTTTATCTTCCACAAATTTCATCATAAACAAGGTTGTTTCGGTCAAGTTGACGGAATGGTTTCTTATGTATCTTTCTCGTAATTGGCATAAATCGGCTCGTAAATCAGGCAAAAATCACCGTTGATATTTGTCGTGCAACCAGCGGATGCGATCAATATCAACAACATTATCACGTATCGTTTTAGCTTTTTGAACATTTTCCAAGGTTCCTTTCATCGTTTTGACTTGTTCTTTGTGTTTTCCTTTTTTAATTTATCTTGCCTAAATACATTGACTTTTATGCAAGAAAGTGTTACGCTTATCTTTGTAAAAAAAGTTTAAGGGATCAAATGGCACAAATGGTATCGACTTATCAGACACATTTAAAAAAAGAGCAAGTTTGGCAATCTGTAGCTACAACCATAAAACGATGTAACTATCAAAATAATTGATAGCAACTTGTATTTATTTTAGTATTTTAAGGAAGGAAATTATTATGATTAGACGGGCAACGATGTCTGATGCACCAGCTATTTTAGAATTGGTAAATTTTCATGCAGAACAAGGGTTAATGTTAAAAAAATGCCCTTACGATATTTATAAAAGTATTCAAGCCTTCTTTGTGTGTGAAGAAGATGGCAAAGTTGTTGGTTGTTCGAGAGTGGCAGTTGTATGGAAAGATTTGGTTGAAATTGCCTCTTTAGCGGTCCATCAAGATTATAAAAAAAGGGGAATTGGCAGATTATTGGTTGAAAAATGCCTTGAACGAGCCAAAGAATTGCATGTACCAAGGGCGTTTTCCCTCACCTATCAATGTGAATTCTTTTCAAAATGCGGGTTCTATGAGGTTGAAAGGGACTCCCTCCCCCATAAAGTGTTTGGCGATTGCCTCAATTGTGCAAAAGTTGATTGTTGTGATGAACACGCTTTTATTAAGGACATTGAGCTTTAAACGAATAAAAATACCGCTTTTTGCCGTTGGAATATAAAAGCAATGAAGCGGTATTTTTTTATTTATATCAAAAAATTTCTCACATAAACCCGTGAATTTTGCACTGACGCATAACGATTTCATTCTTACTTTTTTGGATTTTTGCGATTTCTTCAGCTCGCTTACATTCCCATTCGTCAACGGGATAAATCGCATTCCAAATCACAAAAATACGTCGCATCTGATCACTGATTTTAAACCAAGAATACGCCGATTCAAAATAAAAATAGGTTCTAGCAATCATCCCCTTTGAATATTTGGGGGGTTCAACTTTTCGACCTTGTATCTTCATTTCACAGGAGCCAAAAGTGTTCGGTATCCCAGCAAAAAACTCTGTAAACCCATAATTAGAGCGTAACGCATTCACCGCACCAACAGAAGGGACTAAATTGAACAAATCAGCTTGGGCACGTCGAAAATCTTGGCTAACCAACTCGGCACATTTGCGTCCTTTAAAGGGCTTTCCCTTTTTATCGACACATAAGGGATGTCCCTCACGCCAGGCAACCTCATGCCTGCCAAAATTCTCAGCTGGCACCACATGTTCCCACTCAATCCGTTTGGTACGTTTTTCATATTTTGGCGTCTCAAATCCAGCGGGTAATTCAACATTTCCCTTTTCATCAAATTTAGCCTTGCAATAGAAAGTTTCAGGATGATTTTTATAAATCTTTCGCATATGTTTTTTTGCCACTGTAAATGATTCAATGGTTGTATTCCCCTCTGGCAAATGAAAAAAGGGATGCACCTCCTCAGCGTATGCAGGCGCCACAAAAAATGCCAATGCCATTAAGTAAAGTGCTGTTTTTCTAATAAATTTATTCATTTAACCTCCCTCATCTATTTTCAAATAAATGAATATCACGATCAGCCACATCAACCCATGGGATTTTAAATTGTCCCATATACCCCTTTAAAACCTCTAAAATACTATCACGCCCCGTAGCACCCATTAACATTGGCTCTTTATCATAAATAAATTCTTCCAACGTAATACCATAATTAAATTTCATCAAATAATTAAAAAATTTATTATGAACCAAATCATTATCTTTTAAGCCAGGCACCTGTTTTTGATAATAGGGCATATGTTCAACAACTGTCTTAATAAAATGAGTGCGTCCGTTGTGCTCTAGATAACTTTTTCGTGGGGTATATTTATGTTGATTAACGAGCACTTTATGAATCGTTTCAGCTAATGATTCAGGGGTAAATTCTTTCGCATACTCTCCCGCCTTGGGATAAATTGCGGGACTTGTCCCACGGATAAATTTATTATAATCTTTAAAAATAACAATCGGCGTGTTCGCACTCATTGCTTCATGAATAAATCTGTTTTTCCCTTCGCAAATTGAGGCAAGAACAGCACATTTTGACATGCTAAAATATTTTGTTAATTCCGCATAGGGTATTGTTGGCACCAACTGTATATAGGAAAATATCTGACCGCCCAAAATTTCATCAACCTTTTGAAATACCCCCTTTTCATAATCACTTAAAGACGAAATATCAATCCGACCATCTTTTTGAAGTTTATGTGAATGAGCCCCGATCCCAAGCACAAAGTGTAATCGATGCTGATACTTTTTTTCATAAGCCAGAAGCATTTTTGCCAACATAGGCAAATTTTTAACAGGGTAAGCCGTGGAAAGGCAAAAAACGTCAATAACCTTTGGTAATGGGACAGAAAAAGGGGCCATAAAGCGTTCATTTGTCCAGTCCGCATCTTGCAAAGGGAGATAGATTAAATCCCGACGATGTGGATACTTTTTTTTATAATAATTTTCTCTTTTTTTATTCTTAAACAAGGTAAAAAGGCAATCAACCCCTTCAGACCAAGCATATGAAAAAGTCATTGCATTGCCACAAATATGAAATAGCCTTTTAATATTTGGCACTTTTTTTATCAAATATTCACTCACTTGCGAATAGGCAAAGCCTTTGATAAAAATTGGACCAAATTTAACAGGTGGAATACAGACGGTTAAATTGGCTTTTTTTTCAAAAGGTTCCCCTTGTGTATAAATTTCTTCAAAGCTAAACGCATCTAAGGTATCCCAAATTTTTTCAATCGGTTGATTTGGATTTGGGTTATCCAAATACTGAACTGGCCATACCCCTTTCATAGTTTGTCTCCTTAAATTTTGTGTCCTAAATGAGCTTTAGCATGATAGCTCAAAAAAGTCAATGTGCTATTTTTCCACTTGCAAAACATTTTTAAATATGCCATCATTTAACCTGTTGATTTTTATTTATTAAACAGGATGCATTTATGAAAAAAGATATTTATTTCCCAAATTACGACCATAGCATTCTTGCCCTATCAAATGCCTTATTAAAAAAATATGGTCTTGCCCCTTACCACACCCCATTGAAATGTATTGAACAAAAGCTTCAACAATACAACAACATTGTACTCATGATTTTTGACGGCATGGGGATGAATATTTTAAATCAGCATTTAAAAAAAGAGGATTTTTTAAGACAACATCTTTTTCAAGAGCTTTCTTCTGTTTATCCGACAACAACAGCCACAGCAACAACCTCTATTCATTCAGGACTTTCTCCGCTTGAACATGGTTGGCTTGGATGGATGCAATATTTTAAGGAATATGATAAGGTTATTGAATTGTTCCGCAACACTGATTTTTACACAGGCGAAAAGGTTGTTGATGGTGTGCCAATTGGTTTTGATGTTTTAGCTTATGAGGAAATTTACACAAAAATTACACATCAAAATCCTGATGTTCACTTTACAAAAATTTTCCCTGACTGGGCTGAAAATGGAGTTTCTTCTCTTTCTCAGATGAATGAACGAATTATAAACGCTTTAAATTCACATAAGAAAAATCTAATTCTTTCTTATTGGACAGAACCAGACCACAGTATTCATCGCCATGGGGAAAAAAGCCTTATTGCCCATCAATTGATGCAAGAAATCAACAATAGTGTTGAAAATCTTTTTAATCACCTCAGAAATGATACCCTTATTCTTATAACAGCAGACCATGGGATTGTTGATGCTGATGAAATTTTTCTCAACGACATTGAAGGGTTTTCTGACTGCTTTAAAAATCCGCCATCAATGGAGGTTCGCCTTGTTTCATTCTTTATTAAAGAAGATAAAAAAGAACAGTTTTTATCCCTTTTTAATAAATATTTTAAAGATGACTTTTTGCTCTACACGCATGATGAATATATCAATTCTGGACTTTTAGGCGAAGGAACGCCACACACAAAAGTTAATGATTTTGTGGGGGATTATGTTGCCATATCGCACGGGAAAAGAGCTCTTTGCTATTATACTGAAAAAGACAAAGCCATTTCCTTAACGGCTGATCATGCTGGCATTACAAAAGATGAAATTCTCGTCCCGCTTATTATTTTAGAAAAGGAATAACATGACAATTCCATATAAAATTGCCCCACGTCTTGTATATGTGGTTAATGCGTTACAAAATATGTTATTCCCCATCCCCATTTTAATGCTTTTTTATGGGTTTAAAGGGGTTGGAATTGGGGACTTTTACCTCATTCAATCAATTGCTCTTGCAATGGTGTTTCTGCTTGAAATTCCAACGGGATATGTTGCTGATTTATTCTCTCGTAAATTAACGCTTATTATTGGCTTGATGGGGTGGATTCTTGGTTATTTTTGTTGGATATTTGGCACTGGTTTTACCTTTATTTTATTAGGGGAACTCATTTTTTCAATTGGGATAAGCTTTATTTCTGGCACATTAGATGCTTATTTATATGACCTATTAAAACAGAATAAAAAACAACACCTCTATCATAAAAAACTTTCAAAAATGACAACATTTGGAAATATTGGGCTTTTTGTTGCAACATTGACAGGATCATTTTTCTATGAATTTTTAAGTCCAGTTGCACCAGCTGTTTTATCAACCATTGCCCTTTGTTTTGCCATCATCATAATGATGATTTTGCCCGATGTAAAAGAAAGCCGTCGGAAAGTTCAAAAAAATAAAAGCAAGTGGCGTGATATTTTGGATATCTCAAAATCAGCTATTCAAAATAAACATATCAAATGGCTGATGATTTTTCCCGCTTTTTATGGTGCTTTAACCCTCACCTTGATGTGGGGACTTCAAAGCGTTATGATTGCGACAAATATCCCCGTTTATTTGTTCAGTTTTGTGGTGGGTGCAAATGCCTTTGGACGAATTTTATGGTCCCTATCTGCGGGGAAAATTTTAGATACAGTCGGACTAAATAAGGCCATTTTTATCTTATGTTCTTTGCTAAGCATCAGCTTAATTGCAGCTATTTTATCAACAAGCGTACCGCCTGTGTTTGTTTATTTCTGCCTATTTTTAATGATTATTTCTGCAGGGTCAAGAGTGCTTTTAAGTATTGTATCAACAACACTTATCAACCACCAAATCCAATCGGATGAAAGAGCAACGGTGTTATCTGTTAAAAATATGGTAGACAAAATTGCCTCTTGCTTTGCCATGTTGATGCTCAAACCCTTATTTGACCATTTTTCAACCGCTCAAACATTTTTAATAATCAGCGTACTGATTGTCCCGATTTTAATCAGTGCATATAACCTATTTAAATTAAATATTTCGCAAAAATAAAAGGATGAATTTATGAATAAAAGCCTTATTGAACAATATGTAGAGTTGATTATAAACAACCTTCCTAAATTCAATTACAAAAAAGGTGCGTTTCAAAGGGAAAAACTTTCCTTTAAGAAAGAGGCGTTCAAAATTGATGCCACCCTTTCAAATGAAGAACAATTAACAGAACTTGGCAAGATTATTGAAAAACATATCCCCGATAACCATATTAATATCATCACAAAAGAAGGGGCAAAAGTGAACAGGGATATCCCCCTTTATCAAAACAATATTGCCTATCAACCAAACGAGATGTTAACCAGGTTTAAAATATCTAATAAAGACGGGATAAATGGCTGTTTTTATCTTGGGACAAAAAAAATAGCTGGGAAAAATGTGGGCGTTGTGAGTATACCATCCTTTTTCCACAACGGCACACAAGAGCAAGATGACAATCAACAAAAATTTATTGATGCTTTTTTCAAAATGAAAAAAGAGCAAAAATGGACGGACATTATTTTTGATTTTCGAGGGAATTATGGTGGAGATGCGACCATTATCAAAGAAATTGCCGAACGTTTATCAGGGAAAGAGGTTTTTTATAGCAACACAACAAAAGTTATCACCCCCTACCCCCTTTATCAAGAGCATAAAAAAGCTTTTGCTGAAAAAGAACATACAATTGATATGCCTTCTTTTACAAAAAAACAACAAGAAGGCGATGCTTTTAATGGTGAGATTTATATTTTGCAAGATAGATGCAATGCCTCCAGTGCGGAAGGTGCCATTTTTATGCTCTCACAACTTAAAAATGTCACCACAATTGGTGAAAACACCTTTGGTGCTTTTCAAGGGGGGGCAACGGTTGAGTTAAAAATGCCTTATGGCTCTCTTTTAATCGGGACAGAATATCGTGAACGTTTTTCAAAAAAGGGAGAACCCATCCTTGAAAAGGAAGGGATAAAGCCCGACATTTTTGTGATAAGTGAAAAAGCCTTTGAAACAGCTGTATCAAGAATCACAGCCATTGAAACGCAAAAACGCAACCTATCAAACAACGAAAAATAAAACCTTTAAAACAGTCTTATTTGATATTATACAAAACATTTGACAAGAATTTTGTTTTTTGATATAATGGGATTTCATTTCGTTAAAAAAGGATACCATGCAAGAACAAAATAAAGAGTTCAAATATCTCACCCCCAAAAAAATCGCACAAATGGCTCAATGTGATTCAAAGCTTGTGCGACCTTATTTTGAAAAATTCTATTTAAAACGCCTTACCTATATGGATAAAGGGGAAGAACGCCCTCTTATCCGCTTGATGCGAAAAGAGAATAAATTTGCCCTTTTGTTAAAAAACACGACAACATCCTTGCGTGCTTTTTATGAACAATGTGTTAAAATGAGTGCTTATTTTGTCTTACCTGTAAAACAAGATGGAATGCTCACACCAAATGAAATGCGTGACAAATGGGGTCGGACACATGATCTTTATCGTGATTTGGTTGAAGATGCCTATCAAGAAAAAATCTTTTTTGAAGAAAATGGCATTCAAAAACCATTGATTATTATGGTTAAAAACCCTTATAAACCTGTTCTTGTTTTACAAGCTGGCGAAAAGGCTTTGAATCGATTTATTGAATTTACGCATGAAAAAGGGGAACATATTAATTTTAATATACCCCCTAGACGTGAAGCCTCAATGCTGAGTGCCACTAACTTGCATTATCGGTTTGGTGTGGCTTATGATTTATTAAACCAATTTTTTCAAAAATATTATGAAGAAGGCAAAACATTTGACGTAGATGGGAAAAGTTACCCTCTTGTTCAAAAGGTTCGCTCTGAAAAGATTGTTTTATTAACCTTACACGAACATCCTAATGCATTGTTAAAATTTAAAACCCTTTTTGAACAAGAAACAGATATTCCTCTTGGTAAAAGAGATGTCACAACACAAGAAACCCCCATTCTTAAAAAAACGCAACATCCACAAAACAACTTGGAAAATGAGGGATAGCACCCCTTAAAAAAAAAGAACAAATGTTCTAACCATCTTATCCCTCATTTAAATATTAAAGGAACAAATGTTCTCCTCTTGCACTCTCCCAAAGAACAGATTATAAGAACAAATGTTCTCATCTCTTTAAATGCGCATTTTGCGTACAAGTTGTCATAACATTTGTATCAAGAAAAAAGCTTCCATTCACCAAAAAAAAGCGGAAAATAAAAGAAATAAAAAACAAAAAAACAGCAAATAACAATTTTATCATTAAAAAAATATTATTAAAATACAATGTGTTATTTTTTTGTAAAACTTTTTTAAAAAATTTTGTATACTTATTTTCAAAAATATGGTATAATATTTGTACCAACAACAAAAATGAAAGGACGACAAATGACACAAACAAGATCAACACTCTTAGAAAATAATCCCACATACATTCAAAAATCAATGTCTCAAGAAGATAAAGAAGCCTTAACCATAAGAATAAGATTAAATGAAAGTCTTTATGAATTAAAGAAAAGCCAAAAAAAAGAAAACGTTTTTTCAAAATTCCTCATCGGTACATCCATCGCTCTTGGTGGCATTACTTTATGGGGTACATATAAGGATAAAGACTTTAATATCCCAATGCTTGCTGCAACCACCATCGGTGTTAATTTGGCAGGTTCCGCTTTAAGACGCAAATCAATGCGTGAAGAAGTTGAAACCATCCGTAACACGACAGCAAGATTTAATAATCCACAAAACACAAAAACAACCCAAAAGATGGCGGCTAATGTTCAATCGGCAAACGGCGATACTGCTTATCCGATACTTCCTCAAGGTACTAGTGCAGCAAAAATGAGACGTAACTTTTTACAAACGCTTTCAACCATTGTCATGGCTGGTTCTCCCATCTTTGGGTCATTATCTGGCGTTTTAATTGGTGGTTCATTGGCAGCTTTTGTCTCTTATGGTAACGATGTCCGCGTGAGAAGATGCGCTTCTAGAATGAAGAAGCATTTGGGACGCGCTATGCCAAAAATGATTACCAATCCTTATAAAAAAAGCATTGGTGATGAACGAGGTGATAGATAAGAATATTATTTTTCGCAAAAAGGTATCGGGCGGTTGGTTAAACCGCCCTTTCTTTTTTTAAAACAAACACATTAACCAATCAAGCATTAGCTGTTATGTTTTAAATAATCTTTTAAGTAATCAAGCCAATCATGAGCCTGATTCTCATTAAAAAAAGCAACCAAAAAATCAATCATAAACTGGTGGCGTTTTGCCCCTTCTGCTTGAGCCGTCTTGGTGAATAAAAGATGATTTAATTTTAAGAGCTTATCAAAAAAATGGTTGATAATGGGTGGATTTTCCTGTGCCATTTGTTGATATTTTTGTGCATCTAGGCTTGCCTCTGGGAAATACCCCCTATCAAACATAGGAGCCCCTCTTGAAAGGCCATATTCCATTGTTCTGACAATCGCCATCGCCCCCATGGCATCAAGCATATCCGCATCTGAAACGATTTTTCCTTCAAGCGATTGCGGATAAAGCCCTTTTAAGCGGTTGGAATACCCCATCGAGCCAATAATGTCACATACTTGTTGTTGTGTATGTATTGCAATGCCAACCTTTTGCATAATACTTTTTGCATTTAAAAGAAGGGAGGATTTTTCTTTTCCCACAAATTTATAATCATCCGCATCATGCAATAAAGATGCCAACGCAATCACATCTTTATCTCCCCCTTCTTGCTCAGCTAAAAAAAGAGCCATTTTATAAACACGCTCGATATGATCAAATGCATGACCAGATGCCGTTTCCATTAAATTAAAAACATCTTTTTTCACAAGTTCTATCATAAGAAATTCTCCTTTATTTTTATTTAATAAAAGAAATATATCCTTTGTCAATAATCAAAATTCAACAAAAAAATTGACAATGAGGCTATCGTATGATACAATGCGTAAAGATTTATTAAGGAATGTCAAATGAGAAATCACCTACAAAAGATACGCATACAAGCTCAAAGCAAACCTTCTATTCTAGGACAAGAAGGGATACTTAATCTTTTGCTATTAACTGAAACCTATTCACCAGAAATATTGGTTGAAGCCTCTTATCAGTGGGATACCATTCCTGACTTTATTAAACACGCAACTCCTTTTAAAATCAAACATATCATTGAACAAATCCCCCTCATGTCAACTGGGGAAATTCAAAAAGCATTAGACACCTATTGGACAATAAAGGGGCGTGATGTATTAAAAGCTTATCAAAATTGTCCCCTGCCCTTACAAAATGGTCCTTTTAATAATAAACACACTAACAAACGACATAATATCCTATCTAAAAAAGGGGAAAGAGCGTTGCTACTCCTTGAAAATGCGATAAAAGAACAAATGTTCTCATCTAAAACAGCTCAGCTGGGTGAAAGCGTGGCAAATAAATTTCTCATTAATTTAACGCATTATAAATCATTTAACATTGACCCTAATTTATTACCACGCACTTATCATGAGGTAAATAGAGATAAAACGATCTATCCCGTCCTCCAATTATCAGAAGGCTGTCCCAATAATTGTAGCCATTGTCTGGCTCGGGCTGAGAATAAACTTTCTCACATGCCTTATCCCCTTTTCTTATCAATTCACAAAAAACTTTGGGATACCTATAAAACGCATCCCCTTTTAAATATTGATAGCCCCTATTTTAGCTATGCTGAAATATTCCAAATTTTTTTCGACAACTCAGATTTAATGGTGTATAAAGATCCAATTATAAATGCTGATTGTGGAGATGTAAGCATTTATTTAACCTTGCAAAAAGCACCTCTGATCTTTTTAAGCAGAGGCTTACTTGAAAAAGAAAGTGAAGTTGCCTTTTCAAAAGTTCTTTATGCTGGTAAAAATGTTTCTATATCCTTTGTCGACACGCCATTAGAAAACAAGCAGTTAAACATCAAACGCTTACACCGAACTTTAAAAGTGGCTGAAAAAATGGGGGCAAAAGAGCAAATTCTCGTTGTTCATTATCATTTAAAAAGCGGTCCAAGCGTTCCTGAGGATATCTTTTTAGGGTTTAACAAGGTTGAAGAACTTATTTTTGCAAGTGGCCGAGCCAAAAATTTGCCAACGCAAGAATTGGCTCATATCCCTGATGATTATTTCACAACACCTTATGTGATTAAACCAAATATGGATATTTTAAAATTAGATATTCAAAATGGAGAGTATCATTATACTTATGTAAACAACTTATTGACCCCAAATTCAAAAAGAAAAGTCAGCTCACAAAAGAATGTGAATCATATCACACCCTCTCAACATTTTAAAGGGGATAACTAATGTTTAACAATTTTCACAGCTCAGTCCCCTTTATATGCCATATAGCATTCAAAATGAGAAAGAATAGCTACTCTCTACCACCCGTTTTTTGCTGCAATGGTGTACTTTGCCTTTGTTCAGATTGCTCATTTGTATTTTGATTAATTGAATTTTCCCCCAATGTCCGAGAGGCATTGGGCGTTTCTGACGCCATGGCGGATTCTGGTTTGATATAATCTTTTATAACTTCTTTAACCTTATCTGTATAAGCATACGTGTGAACTGGGATTTCTTTCCCATATTCATCCATTACCATTAAATTAGGATCAGCACCATGTTCTAAAAATAACGCAACTAATTCAGACTTAGCCTTATAAGATGGTGACGCCAACAAATTATAAAAAGGGGATATTTCATTTTTTGTGTGATGATGTATATTTTTAACACCAATATTTGGATTAACCCCCGCCTCTAATAAAATTTCAATAGCCTCTTTTTCTTCTGCACGAGAGGCTCTTGTACGCATCACCCCATTTAACAGAATCGTTTGTTCCTTTTTAGGCCAGTTTTTAATTTCAGGTGCAATCGCTCTTAATAATCGCAAAGCATCTTCACATTGATCATGCATTTCAAAATCGCCCTGGACACAATCTACAAATAAAGATGGGTTATTCTTTGCCATCTTACGTAATTCACTTGACGAATATCTGCGAAGCATGTCATTTGAGTTATCTGAGTATCTATCTATATTCTTCCCAGTGATGGATTCAATTGTCCCAGTTACAACACCATCCACAACCGATGAAACACCATTACTCACCTTACTAACACCAGATTCTATCCCTGGACCAATTCCTAAAATACCTGTTGTGGTATGAACCACTCCTTTGCCAATATTAACAACACCACCCGCTACATAGGTTGACGCATTCACAATCCCACCAATAAGAGATGAAATATAACCTTTTTTTTCTTCTGGTTTTTCTTGTTGTCCATCAAGAATTTGATCCATTTCTTCTAATTGTTCTTTATCTGACATATCTCCCTCCATATACAACCAACTTCTTTTATTATAACAAAATCCATACACCCTGTCAACAAAAGAAGAAAACAAAAAATCGTCTATTTTTCCCTTTAAAAAAAACAATTTGATTCTTATGCATTAATATGCTAGACTAAATAAAAAAAGGTGTAAGATACAAATGCTTTATACATCAAGAATTTTAAAAGAAAACGAGCATGTTATAAAAGGTTATCACCTTTGCTTTAACCTTAAAAATGCACTTAATATTTGTCAAAATGGTACCAGCTTACAAGATAATGGCATTGGCGGACAGAAAGGGGGACTGTTTTTATGGCATAATTTTAAAGGTACAGCTTATTGGTTGAAAAAATATCTCGCCTGTGAAAAACAAGCCTATCTCTCAGGACTAAATTATACGCCTGTACCAGAACACACATATATTCTTGAATTTCATATCACAAAAACTGATTTTAGGCATCCAAACTGGCAACCTGATTTCGGATTAAATGGCAATATTTTTATCCCTCTTATATTAAAACATTTATATAAACTTCATAAAAAAAATCTTTTAACACACAAAAAAGCTTTTTTTTATTTAAATTGCCCTCAATCAAAAGAAAGGACAAAAAAAATACTTATTTCAGAAATTGTCTTATCTGATAAAAATTTACATCTTTGTTCAAAAGATAAAACCATTGATATTTCTAACTTGAAAAAAAATTCCGTGCTTTATTCAGGTGTTATTCAACACTTACATGATTTTTTATATGCTAAATCTCATAATTATCGAAAAGAATTTTCACATTTTTTAAAAAAGATGTATAAAAAATCCGCACTCTTTGCCATGAAATATTGTGGTAAAAAACCACTCAAACCTGTCGCGATTGAGATTTGGGACAGCAAACTTTTAACCCCTATTTCAAGGATGGAAAATATTTCTGTTTTTATGCAGGAAAAATCCTTTCATCAACCCTTATTTTATCAACAAAATATCAGACAATAACTTAGATCTTATCTTTGACAATCAATTCATACATCTTTGGATGAAAAGCCATTTTATCCATACCTGCCAACGCTTTTAGTTCCTCTTTTTTAAACCATCTGATTTCGCTTATCTCATTTTTATCAGGTATTGGCACAGCATCTGTGGTAACTTTAAAAACATGATGATATGCACATTTTTGCCCCATTTCAACAGTGGTAAGACTTGCCACTTCTTCAAAACAATCAGCCTTTATTTGCAGTTCTTCAAAAAGCTCACGCTTAACCGCCTCTTGATACCCTTCTCCTGCATCAACATGACCTGCTGCTGAATAAGTCCACATTCCACCCCATTTTTTGTGTGGAGCAATTTTATGAAGCAACACCTCCCCCTTTGAATTATAAACCAATACAGCTGAAATCATAGCATAACGCCCCTTTTGCAAAGGCTTTTCACCCCGAACATGGGTTGAAATGATGTGGTCATTTTCATCTGCGAGATGGATTACTTCTTTTTCAGCACCAATTAAGGCAAATGGTGTTGCATTTTGCCCATTCAATGTGTCTATATCCACCCATTGGGCCCCTAAAGAATCAAGGCCATCTGATATTGTTAAAATATCTCCTTCCCAATCGGCTACATCAAATAAAACCCCCGTATGGGCTAACGTTCCTTTTTCACCACTTGCCCTGGTAAAATCTGAAAATATAACCCTCAATTCTTTTAATAAAGCGTATTTTTTGACTTTTAATGAAGTTTCTTCCATCAACTCTCTTTTAAGTGTTTCTTCTTTCGTTTCACTCGTTTCAGGTGAACCCCCTGGTAAATCATAAAGCCCTGTATAAGGACCTCTTGCTTTTTTTATCAACAAAATTTTTCCGTTTTGTTTTAAAATACCATAAATACCAAAATGTGTTTTGGTAATGTTTGGATTATTTAACATTTTACCCTCCATAAAAAATTAAATCCAAGACAATGAATACAAAATATCCATTTTGCGGTTAATCTCGTTCTCTTGCATAAAAGTAAGCAGATTCTAAATGCCAGACAACCATTTGACTTTTTTCAGATTTTGTTAAACGTCTTGGGGTCATTTGTGAAAGGGTTTTATCCCTAATTTCATCAAGTTTTTGTTGATTTGAAACAGCAGGATAAAGCGTGCCTTTCATATACCCAGCCTCTCGGTCCAATCTAATCACTTGAAGTGGGCGAAAAATAACATATGAAAATGCCTTATTCCGATTATCAACAGTATCATCATAGATAAAGCCATCATATCCCAAATTTTCCCAATATCTAATCATCCGTTGCATCGAAAGGTTTATCCTGTTTACATACATATTATTCAAAAGATTGTGTTTTGGGAATTTTTCCTTTAACCCTTGATAGGGGTTATTTGAATCATTTGCCCCCAAAATGGGATAAATCGTTTCAAGCCCTAATTCATAACGCACCTGCTCAGCTGATATATTAAATGGATCTTTAAAAATAAAATCATACATAACAGGGATAGTCACTTTATCTAACACCTGATATAAAGCGTTATTTTTTTGAGAGGTCTTTGTTTTGTGCCTATAATGATACAGTTTTTGTATGAGCTCAGGTTTGATAAAGCGATATAATAGGTCATTTTTATATCCCGAACGATAAAATCCCATTTCAATCATCAATTTTGGATTTGATAAAGCTAAATGAGCAGGTATAACATAGGGCGTGCATTCATATTGAGAAACAGATTTCTTCTCTTTTATTTTTTCTACATAGGATAAAAGCATATTCACCGTACGAGAAAGGTCTTTTTCAGTCCCCATTTCAAACATACTAAAAGCAAGATGTTTTGTTTCTGAAAAACGCCTAATCCGTGTTTGAGCTGCTATTTTTGTGCCAAAATGGGATAAGGGATAAAACATTTCAAATTGGTGAGAAGTGGCATGATAAACCGTTAAGGGTTCACCATTTAAATCACCGAGCAATCGGTGAGATGCCTTTTTATATTCAAAAAAAGCTGGATTAATGTCCTTTTCATCCAATGAAACATCCAAAATCTGGTTCATAGAGGTATTACCTATCCACGCTGTCTTCCATAATTTTGCTTAAAAAAGTTAAAGTGATTAGTTGAAGAAGTCACTGTCTTTGCAGAGGTATTATTCTCATTCTCTGGTGTTTGTTGATTATTTTGACGAGCTAAACGCCACTCATATATAATATTTGGGTTGAAACCAATTTTGTTACCAAGTTCTACCCCATGAATCCAATGCTCGACTAAAAACTTGGTCGCTTTTTGATAAATATCGTTTGTCATACGGCGATTAACAGCCGCCCTTTGCATAGAATTTGCAATCAATTCAGGCGTCAAATAATCCATTTTAGCAGATTTTAACGTCGCTTGCATCAAACGTGCCCATCTGTCAGCAAACTGAAAAGCAAGCTTTTCTGGCGAACAATAAGGCAACCTCATTTCAAGCCTACCCCAAGAAATATCGCATCCTCTTACATCAATTTTTTCCCATTTAATTGCATTATCAACCATTTTTGCAATCGCAGCACTACTTGTCATAAAAACTCCTTAAATAAATAAAAAATAGACGTTTATTTTAACACAATCCTTTTAATTTGTCAATATTTTTTTTAATATTTAATAAGATGCTTTATTATATATTATTTTTACCCTTCTTTTATGTGAGCAAAAAGGTTTTTTCGAACGCTTTTATGTAACACGTTAGGCATTTGTTGCGTAATACACCAAGAAGATCCTTTTTTATTTTCT
>CALARE010000010.1 GCA_937888725.1 uncultured Alphaproteobacteria bacterium
TGACTTATTATAAAATTGATAATTTACAAAAACGTCATTATTTTCAAAAATTTTACAGACTATTTTTCTTTTTACTTAAAATCAAAAAATTTAATCTATTGTAATTTATATCCTTCGTAACGGTCCTTTCCTTGACGGACATTTTCCGCTTCTTGCAAACCATACTTATTTGCTTTTTTACCCAGACGAACGGAAGCATCGGAAAAATCACTCCACATTGATTTTACTCCTGACACATAGCCTGACAACTGTTTATTCACCTTTTGACAGGCCTCTTGAGGATTAATCCCCATAAAAAACCACACAACCAAAAGGAATGCACCAATATGAATTGCTAACCATTTTAATGCGATCATTAACTTTTTCATTATTCATTTTCCTTTCTTTTATGTAAAATAAATGTTATATTAAGTATAATGTAAAATAAGGTTGTTTGTAAATGAAAAAAATTAAAATTTGTGATATATATATAAACTTTGTTAAACGACAAAATCAAAAAACTATTCGCCTTTTTGTTAATAAAGACAATCAAATCACTTTATCAGCTCCTTTTTTTTGTTCTGAAAAAACAGCAATAGACTTTGCATTCAAACATCAAGAGTGGATTAAAGAAAAAACATCTAAAACCATTCAAGAAACAACCTTTCACCATAAAGATATCGTCTCAATTTTAGGAACAAATTATAAAATTATCCACAAGCCCAATGCCCCTGGCTACACAACTGTTGAAGAAGATACTCTTTTTATTGGCGGTGAAGAACAATTTATTCATCGAAAAATTTCAACTTTTGCAAAAAAAGAATTATTAAAATACATTCAAGAAAAAGCCATTAACATGGGTAAAATTATTGGTAAAAAGCCTCTTAAAATTTCTTTAAAAAACACAACCTCAAGATGGGGTAGCTGTTCATCTAAAGGTAATTTAAATTTTTGCTGGAAAATTGCTTTTGCACCTCTATATGTAATTAACTATCTAATCGCTCATGAAGTTGCTCATTTAAAAGAAATGAATCACAGTCAAAAATTTTGGGAAACAGTTGCTCTTTTTAATACAGAACAAGCAAAAGCTGAAATTTGGCTTAGAAAAAATGGGAAAGATCTTATTTCTATCAAATAAGATTAATTGCCAATTTCCTTAAAATATGCATCAACCGCACGCACCAATGCTTTGCCTAATTTTTTACGGTAAGAGGCTTTTTGCATTTCTCTTTCCTCTTTCCGATTTGACATATATCCCATTTCTAACAAAACAGATGGAATATTAGGGGATTTTAAAACAGCAAATCCAGCAAAACGATGGGCATTTGGCAACAACTGAACAGAGCGTTGCATTTCCTTTACGACTAAATCCGCATACCTTCTTGATTCTTTCATCGTATCTTGTTTTGCAAGATCAATCAGAACACTACTCACCTCTTGCTGATAATCATCTAAATCCATACCCAATAAAATATCAGATTTATTTTCCCTTTCAGCCAAAGCAGCAGCCTCTTTATCAGATGCTTTCTCTGAAATTGTATAAATTGATAACCCGCGAGCAGATGTGTTTTTTGCACTATCCGCATGAATTGAAATAAATAAATCAGCCTTTGCATCATGTGCTTTTTTTACCCGCCCCCGTAGCGTAATAAAAACATCTCTATCGCGGCTAAGAACGACTTTATAACCAGCATCTTCTAAAAGTTTTTTTGTTTCTTTTGCCATTTTTAGTGTTAAATCTTTTTCATATCGGCCTGCTTTTGAAATAGCACCAGGGTCTTGACCGCCATGTCCAGCATCTAACATCACCACTTTTTTTGATTTTGAAAAAGGCAATAAACCTGATGTTTTTTCTTTAGGTTTAGATGCTAATTTTGACACAGATGAAGCGTGTGATATTTTTTCTTTATTTGTTTGAGATATTGCTTTTCCATTTGGTTTTAAATCAACAACCAACCGCCATTTACCGTTTTTACCTTCAGGAGGCAAAATAAAATGACTTTCTGTTACATTTGAAAGCAAATCAAAAACTATTCTTGCTGTATTGCCTCCTTGTTTACCAAAACGAACTTTTGAAATAACAATATTTTTTTTAAACTCTTTTTTTTGAACTGCATAGGCTATCTGACTTTTTTGCATATCAATAACCAAACGAACAGGATTTTGTAATGTAAAAATTTTAAAATTCAATTTTTCATTCGATTCAATAACGATTCGTCCCGTCCCATTTGAAAATGCCGATAATCGCACGTCACTCACCGATGCAGCAAACGAACTACATGATACAAAAATAAGCGACAAGACCCAAAATATAATCGTTTTTATATGCATTGAACCTTTAAAAAAATTTTTTATATAAAAAAACTTGATAATTTACTTTTATACCTATATAATACAAATTGCAATCAAAAATGATTGCTCAAGAGTTATTTTTTAATCCGATGGGTTAGCAATGAATGCTTTTATAACAACATTTTATTTTCAGAACGGTACTTCTCTGATGGACATCGGGTTATTTATTGTTATTAGGCCTTTTGTTCGAAAACAAAAGATGCTTTTCACCAAATTGTTAAAGGAATTTATTTTATGTCAAAAAAGATGCTTATTGATGCAACGCATCTGGAAGAAACACGCGTTGTTGTATCAGAAAATGGGAGAGTTGAAGAACTAGACGTTGACACCTCCACAAAAAAACAAATCAAAGGGAATATTTATTTAGCAAAGATTGTTCGTGTCGAACCATCTTTACAGGCTGCTTTTGTTGATTATGGCGGAAATCGACATGGATTCTTGGCTTTTAGTGAAATCCACCCTGATTATTACCAAATCCCAGTAGCAGACAGAGAAGCATTAAAAGCAATGCTCAAAAAAACTGAAGAAGATGAGATTGAAACTTTTTCTGAAGAAAAAACAACAAAAAATGATGTTGAAATCATTTCTGAAATTGAAGGTGATATTCACACAAAATTGAATCCTTCATTTATCAAACGTTATAAAATTCAAGAAGTCATCCGTCAAGGACAAGTCATGCTTGTTCAAGTTGTTAAAGAAGAACGTGGAAATAAAGGTGCTGCTTTAACAACCTATCTGTCCCTTGCTGGTCGTTTTAGTGTTTTAATGCCAAACAATGGGAAAGGCGGGGGCATTTCTCGCAAAATTACTAATGTAAAAGATAGAAAAGCATTACGTGCAATTATTGATAAGTTTTCAATTCCCGATGGGATGAGTGTTATTATTCGTACTGCGGGACAAGGAAAAACAAAAACAGAAATCAAAAGAGATTATGATTATCTGATTAAAACATGGCTTAAAATTCGTGAAGAAACCCTTGAATCACTTGCTCCAAAACTTATTCATGAAGAAGGGGATATTGTCAAACGTTCTTTACGAGATGTTTTTACCCCAGATATTGAGGAGATATGGATCGAAGGTGAAAGTGTTTTCAAATCAGCAAAAGAATTTATGAAAATGCTTATGCCCAGCCAAGCAAAAAAAATCAAACAATATAAGGGAGAAGAACCTTTATTTGTTGCACAACAAATCGAATCTCAATTAGAAAGTATTCACAATAATATTGTTCAACTCAAATCTGGTGGTTACCTTGTTATTGACCAAACAGAAGCATTAGTAGCTGTTGATGTCAACTCTGGAAGAGCCACAAAAGAACATGATATTGAGGAAACAGCACTTAGAACAAACCTTGAAACATGTGAAGAATTAGCTCGTCAATTGCGTTTGCGTGACATGGCTGGGTTAATTGTGATAGATTTTATCGATATGGAAGAAGCAAAAAACAATGCTGCTGTTGAGCGAAAATTAAAAGAAGCACTCAAAAAAGATAGAGCACGCATTCAGGTTGGCAAAATGTCAGGCTTTGGATTAATTGAAATGTCAAGACAACGTCTGCATTCAAGCTTTTTAGAAAGTAGCTATCATACCTGTATGCATTGTGCTGGGAAAGGGGTTGTCCGTTCTGTTGAATCATGTGCTATGCATGCTTTACATATTTTAGAAGAAGCAGCTTTTAAAAATACAAAAAATAAAATTTTAATCTCATTACCTGTTAATGTTTCAACATACTTATTAAATGTTAAGCGTTCACATTTGGTTGCATTAGAAAAAAAATATGATGTCACAATTCAAATTATTCCTGATGAAACCTTACTTCGCCCATCTGATTTTAAATTAGAGCGAATTAGGGAAGATGGTGAGCGACAAAATATCCATTTAACCAATAACAAACAGGAACAAAAAGAAAAGAAAAAACCTGATTTTTCAAAAATCCCAACTGAAAAAGAAATAAAACATCTTGAAAAAGAAGCTGTTGCAAAAGAAGCATCCACAGGATCAAACTCAGATGAGTTAGAAGAAGAACCTACTCATTTTGAAAAGAAAGGCAAAAATAGACGGCGTAACGAATGGCGAAAAAGACGACGTGAAAGACGATTACTCGCAAAATTGAAACGTCAAGATGAAAATAACGCTATACAAGCAGAAAATTCATCACATGGAGAAGAAAAGTTTACGGTTGTTGAACAACACGATTTTTCTGAAATTAAAAATGAAGAGCCAAAACAAACACAAAATAAACTTGAAAAAACAACAGATGAAAATAAAAAAAGAAATGAAACTAAAAAATCATCCCCGAAAAAGAAAGGTGTGAAAAAAGTAGCTCGTTCATCTAAAAAAGAAAACGCTCAAACAGTAAATGAAATTCCAGATAAAAAGGATACTAAAACGCCTAAACAAACTGAAAAAAAAGAGGCATCTATTGACGTTTCCACACAAGAGGCAACACCTCCAAAACAAACAAAAAAAGGCTGGTGGAACAAATTAGTCAATCAATAATCCTCTATTAAAAAGATAACCTGAAAATTGCTTATACAAATTTCGGGTTATCTTTTATTTTTTAATTGCAATTCACAAAAAAATATGCTATTTACTCCCCATATTATGACCCTATCATCTAGTGGTTAGGATACAACCCTCTCAAGGTTGGTACACGGGTTCAAATCCCGTTAGGGTCGCCAATAAAGATGCCCACTTTTTTGAGTGGGTATTTTTATTGGTGAATTTTATAATTGCATTTTTTTATTTTAAAAAGATTTACTTTAAATTTTTAACAGGATAATTTATAATTAATAAAAATCCGCTCAGAGTTCGCATATGATTCGAAAATTTGAAGAAAAAGATTTAAATCAAACTTTAAAATTATATAACGAAATCCGTCAACAGCATATTGAATTATTAGATGGACATTTCACAAAACAGACATGAAAAATAAAAATACACCTTAATTTAAAGAGGACACAAATGAAAATTGGGTTTCAAGGAGATTTATTCAGTAATTCAGAAGAAGCTAGTCAAATATTTGCAAAAAAAATGCATTTTGAAAATGTGGAATTTATTCCTCTAATTTCTTCAAAAAACGTTGTTGAAAATCTCATCACAAAAAAGATTGATTATGGCGTTATGGCAACAAAAAATTCTATTGCTGGTGATGTCGTTGAAACAATAGATGCCCTCACAAGCAAAATCAAGTGTATTTCATTGGTAGAAATTCCTATTCACCATTGTTTATTTAAAAAAATGCCCATTTCAAGAATTGAATATATAGCATCCCATATTCAAGCACTCAAACAAACGCGAAAAACACGAGAATTGCTCTTTAAAAACATATGTGAAGTTGAATGCCTTGATACCGCTCTTGCTGCAAAAATGCTTGCTTTTGGTGAATATCCAGAAAATTATGGCGTTATTTGCCGACAAAATGCTGGTGAATTTTATAATTTAACCTTGGTTCAAAAAAATATTGAAGACACCCCCTTAAATCAAACAACATTTGGCCTATTTTGTCTTTAATTTGGTACTACAATCCACCTTAATCAAAAAAAAATAAAAAACAGACTACAAAAATTATAAAAAATTATGTATTATATACTCGTATCGCAAAAATAGGGACTCGTAGCTTTGTGTTCTATGATAGAACTTTTTATTTTTTATGGAGACAGAGATGATCTATGGGTACTTAAGAGTCAGTACAGATAAACAAACTTTAGAAAATCAAGAATTTGAAATTAATAACTTTTGCCAAAATGAAAATATGGAAGTTTCTCTTTGGATAACCGAAACAATTAGCGGAACTATTCCATTAGAAAAGCGAAAACTTTCCCGTGTGTTAAAAGCACTTCGCAAAGATGATATTCTCATTTGTTCGGAAATATCAAGACTGGGCAGAAATTTATTTCAAATTATGTCAATCTTAAATATGTGCATGCAAAAAGATGTTCAAGTTTGGACAATTAAAGACAATTATCGATTAGGAAGTGATATTCAAAGCAAAGTTCTTGCTTTTGCATTTTCACTTTCAGCGGAAATTGAGCGAAATCTCATTAGCCAACGAACAAAAGAGGCTCTTGCTAGAATCAAAGCAAGTGGTCGCAAATTAGGACGTCCTACTGGCAGTAAAAATAAAAAATATGTATTAGATGGAAAAGAAGAACTGCTTCAAAAATTACTTGATGAGGGTTTGAAAAAAACACAAATCGCAAGAAAATTGTCCATAAGCACAAAATCCATTTATAATTATTTAAAGAGCAAAAAAGAATCTGATACGAAAACAGAACGCTAGAAATTCTAGCGTTCTATTTTTTCTCAATAATATTAAATCGACCAGACTTGCATATCCCATTTAAAATTTCATAACCAATTGTACCTGCATCTTGTCCCATATCATCCACAGTATATTGGTCATTCAAAATATCAACAAAGTCACCTTCATTTAAATTTTCAATGTCTGTCACATCACACATAATATTATCCATGGAAAGGCGACCCACTAATCTAATTTCTTGAGAATTAAAAAAGATGCGACCTCTACCTGCTAAAGAACGAGGCAAACCATCAGCATATCCAATCGAAACAATAGCTATTTTCATTTTTTTAGCCGATTTGTATGAGGCACCATAACCGATATATTCCCCCTTATCAACTGTTGCAATTTGGAGTACAGGAGCTTTTAAAGAAAGAACATTTTTCATCCTGTTTTTCCTATCTGGAGCAGTGTTTAATCCATACATAGCAGCACCAAGACGCACCATATTTTTTTGAAACTTTTCACCTAAAAATAACCCATCAGATGCTGATAATGTTAACGGTGTATTTGGGAAATATGTTGAAATTTTATCAAATGCTTCAATTTGATGCCAATTCATAAAATGATAAGGTTCATCAGCACATGAAAGATGAGATAAAATATAAGAAAATTCTTTTTTATCTGAAGCAGTTAATTTTTGAATATCACTTATGCGAAAACCGAGTCGATTTAGCCCTGTTTCAACATTTAAAACAGGCTTAATAGTTGAAATTTTATTTTTTTTCCAAAAATCAAACATTTTTGGCGTCGCAATAACAGGTATTAAATTTTCTTTTTTCACGAGCTCAATCGAATCATCTCCCACCCCTTGTAAAAGAAAAATATCCGCCTTTGGTGCAAAAGAACGGACCTTTGCACCTTCTGTTGCAAGTGCTACAAAAAAATGATTGCATCCAACCTTAATTAATTCAGGCACCACTCTTTCGATACCTAAACCATACGCATTATTTTTAACAACAGCTGCAGCTATTGAATGTGGAGCTTGTGATTTTAAAAAAAGGTAATTTTCAACAAGAGCTTTTAAATCTATCGTTAAAACAGATTGTGTATAAATCATTATTTGTTCCTCTCCTTTTTTCGAGCATTTTCTCTAAAAATTTTTTTCATGTCAACAGGATGTTTTAAATATTGATGTTTTTCACGACGGGGAAAATGGGTTTTAATCATATCTTCTGGTTTCACTAAAAACCATTTGTTTTCAACAAACCTAGAGGCATTAATTTCCCTGTTTTTTTGACGCTTTTTTTTACGAACTTCTTTTCTATGCTCAGCAACAGTCCGTACATTTTCAAAAGCCATATAATCGCCTCCCATCCCCCAAGTCGCATCAACAAAAAACCACTTTTTATTAATATAAACAGCATTCCACGCATGTCCAGCCTCTTTAAAATTATCCATCGTTAAATTTTGCCCTGCATAACCATGAATTAATTCTTCTTTTAAACCTGCTAATTTTGCCATTCTAGAAAACAAATCTGCAATATCACCACATACACCTACTCGTGTTTTAAAAGCATCACCAGTCCGAAGTGCCTTATTTTTGTTCCGCACTTTTTTATTATCTAAAATAACATCATACTTAAAGGCATCATACTCAACATGATAAACAATCCATGCATAAATGACCCGTGCTTTTAAAACATCGTTATCTTTATATGGTTCAATTAAATATCGCACAAGTCTTGCTAAATTATTTTCAAACTCATGAGGCACCTCTTTTGCACGATTGTCAACGGCCACATAATCCATCGAATAACTTGAGACAGATAAAAATAACACAATAATTGCGATAATAATTCTAACCATTTTACACACCATACAATAAAGTATAAACAACTCCCCATTTTTTACAACAAAAAAATGCCCTAAAAAGGGCATTTTTCTTTTTAAAGACCCAACTAAGCAGCTTTAACTTCGCATTCACAACATGCTTTTTGCTCTGTAAACCATTGTCTTTCTTCAAATTCAGATTTTTTACCTTTATTAAAATGGCTGTATGGACGGAAATATCCCATCACACGGGTCCAACATTCAACTGTTTGTCTTTCATTTTCGCAAGATTTTAAAATTTCCGCATCTGTCATTTTTATTTCTTCCTTTCGATCATTGGGTTTTATTTTTTTGTGTTCAAAGCTTATTTTTGCTTTATCTGATTCATTGATAGCGAGGAATCAAAATAATTGTCAATAGCTTTTTTCACTTTTTTATATCATATTGAAAAATATAATTTTTTATGTTTTTTAAAAAACTCTTTTTTTGTGTTTATTTTGGACTAAAAAAACGACTAAAAAGACCCATATTTTTAAAACCCTTTGATTTTAAACTTGTATGTACTTTTTTTATGATTCGAATCCGATTCCGAATCCAAAAAGAATCATTTTTTGTTTTTAATTAATCTATATTATTTTTTTACTTGCATATACTGTGATGTTTTACTAAAGTAGATATTAGCAGGAGGGTCCTGCAAAACGATTGGTAACAATCAAAACTTTTTATAAAAAGGAGTTATCTATGTTTAAAAAAGCATTTTTATTATTAGGTGCAATGACTTTTGCTACATCAGCAATGGCTGTTGAATCAACAAATCCATTCTTTGTTCCTGCAGAAAATGGTTGGGCATCAACAACATCTTATGATTATTCAACTGCAACTGTTAAAAACGATTATATCGGTGCACGAAACAAAGGCTATGTTCACACAGCAACACAAACACTTGAATATGGTTTGTCAAATGCTTGGTCATTGGGTGTCACAGTTTCAAATGACTGGTCAAAATACACAGGTTATAGTTATGCACAAACAGAAGAAGATGACAAATCTGTTGATTTTGAAGTTACATCAAAATATAACATTTTGTCAAAAGATGCTCTTAAAGTTCAATCACTCTTAGCCTACGGCCAAAGAGAAAATTATGCTGAACTTGGTGCATACAAATATGCAAAAGTTGGTGCTAAAGTTGGTTACAAAATGGGTTACTGGACACCATATTTATCAGGTTTAGTTGAAGTTCCTGTTTTCCAAAGTCAAGATGATGACAATGAACTCAAATACACAGGTACTGCAGGTTTATACACATACTGTCCAAAAATGAAAGTTTCTATGGACCATCAATTGTCTGTTGATTATGATGAATATAATGAAACTCGTATTTACAGCTATGGCATCGAAGCAGCATACCACTTCACAAAAAATGTTGCACTCAGTGCTTATGGCAAATACATCATTGATGGCGAAGAACATAAAGAAGATATCCATGGCAATCAAATCGGTTTAAGATTACGTCTTGGATTCTAATTTCAAATGACCATTCAAACAAAAAACGCTCTCTAAAAAGAGGGCGTTTTTTGCTATCTTACTATTTATTGCACAACAGGTAAATCCTTTAAGATATAACCCCTCCCCCATACGGTTTGAATATATTCTTCTGCTGGGGATAGTTGTTCAATTTTTCTTCGAATCTTACACAAAAAGACGTCTATAATTTTCATCTCAGGTTCATCCATACCGCCATAAAGATGATTTAAAAATTGCTCTTTATTAATTGTTGTACCTTTTCTTAGTGCCAATAATTCAAATAAAGCATATTCTTTACTTGTTAAATGGAGCGTTTTACCATCAATCGTAACAATTTTAGAATTTAAATTAACCTCCATTCCACCCGTACGAATAACACTTTCTGCATATCCTTTTGATCTTCTAACCAACGCATTTACTCTTGCAATTAATTCTCTTGAATCAAAGGGCTTTGTTAAATAATCATCAGCTCCACAAACAAGACCCTTTACTTTTTTATCTGGCGTTGAAAGACCAGACAAAATTAAAATCGGCGTTGTGATATGCCCTAAACGCAACCGTTTAACCACTTCATATCCATCCATATCAGGTAAAAGCAAATCCAATAAGATTAAATCATAATCATAATGACGAGCATCCTCAAGTCCGTCTTCCCCCAAATACGAGGTATCAACTACCATATTTTCACGTTTTAAAATCAGAGAAATATTCTGACTAACAACTTTATCATCTTCTATGAGTAAAATACGCATACACCCTCACTAAAAAGATACAATTTATTAACCTTAGTTAACAATAAGTTAATTTTTTTATTTATGCAAGTATAACTTTCCAAAAAAAGAGATTTTTTTATTGCCTTGCTCAAAATAAATTTTCATGTTAAAATAATAGTAAGAAGTATTTAATTAGGAGATGAAAATGGGGTGGATTAATAATCTTTTTACAGGGAAAAACACAAGTGATGATACACCAAAACAACCATCAAACTTGTTAACTACTCAAGAAACGCCATTTCACCAAGCAATTCTCAAGAGGAATTTTGGTCAAATTCACGGGGAAATTGGTCGTGGATTTGACATTAATTCTCGAAATACTTATGGCAGAACTGCTTTAGAGGTTGCCATTACAAATAATGATATCGAAATGGTCAGATATTTAGTTTCATTAGGAGCCAATATCAATTTGACCAATAGAAATGGTGAAGGCCCACTCAGTATGGCTGTTAAATCTGGCAATTTACAAATGATTCACAATCTTGTTTTAATGGGGGCAGATATAAATGCTAGAAGCAGTGACGGTGAAACAATTATGCACAGATTTTCAATTACGCAACCAGGAGATGAATTTATTCATCAAGAATTAATAAATCTAGGGGGCAATATAAATGCACGAGATATACTGGGTAAAACACCTCTCCACCATCAAGTTAGTGCAAACAGTAATGCTACTGTTTATCAACTTCTTGCCAATAACGCAAATGTAAATGCAAGAGATAGAGAAGGCAAAACGCCTCTTTATGATGCTGTTTTATACGCTGACCCACAAACAATTGAAACACTTTTAAGCTTTAATGCGAATCCAAACATTCCAAATATTGAAGGTAAAACACCCCTTCATCTTAGTGCTCAAATTACAAATAATGAAACACTTCAAAAACTTATAACATCTGGTGCAAAATTAAATTTGCCTGACTCTTTTGGGCAAACTCCTTTGCATCTAGCAATCATAAATGCAAACACACAAGGAGCCATTATCTTAATTCAAAATGGTGCAAATCCCCGCATTCAAGATAGAATGCACCAAACAGCTATACAAAAATCACCAAATCAACAAATTTTCACCCAAATTAAAGAGGCTATTCAAGACTATCAAGTTAATCATCCGCCCTATACACAACAACAGAATCTAAATGTTTCACGAACACTTGCACAACATAGTACAACATATAACGAAAATAACATACAACATCCGAACATACACAAATCATCCAGAAATGTTTAAAAAAAAGAGATGAAAAACCCATCTCTTTTTAATTTTATTTAGTTGTTTTATTTTTTTAATTTTAATTAAAAGTATTTTAAAAGTAAAAATCCACCTATTAATAAAACAAAAAATAAAATAGACAACCAACCAAGATTTTTTTCAATATAGGTTTTCATTGGTTCCCCCCATTTCCACAACAACCATGCAATCAAGAAAAATCTTAATCCTCTTGAAAGAATAGAGGCAATACCAAAAACAAATAAATTTAAACCTGTTACACCACTTGCAATTGTTACAATTTTATACGGGAAAGGTGTCAATCCTGCACCAAAAACAATCCAAGAGCCATAATTGTTATAATAAGATTTAAATGTTTCAAACTTATCTGTAGCATTATAAAATTCCAAAATAGGAATACCCACAACATCATATAAAAAGTATCCAATTGCATAACCAAAAAAACCACCTAAAACACTTGATAATGTTGTATAAAAAGCTATTTTAAATGCCTTTGTTCGGCAAGTTAAAATCAATGGGATTAAAAACAAATCTGGTGGAATTGGAAAAAATGAACTCTCAATAAAAGAAATTGCACATAAAACTGGTAAAGCCCATTTGCCTGCAACTAAAGACATACACCAATCGTAAATCCCTTTTATCATTTTGTTCCATAATTTTATCATTATTGACATTCCTTTTTTTGTTGATTATACTGAAAAAAATAATATATTTTTGTGTTAAAATACCGTGTTTAGAAAGGAAAAGCAATGAAAAAATTTCTCTTTTTGGTTTTGTTTTCAATTGGGTTAGCCTCTTGTGCCGACAATTATGCCAACACATCATATTCAAATTATGAACTTGGAAAACAAGGCTCTGTCTCAATGGGTAAAATTATTCAAATGACACCTGTTCAAACACAAGGCAGTAATTCAATTGGAACATTAGCTGGTGCTGGTGCTGGTGCTGCGGCTGGTTCTATGATTGGTGGGAATACAGCTGTCAACATTATTGGAGGTATAGGCGGTGCCTTGGTCGGCGGTATGATTGGTTCAACTGCTGAAAGTGCACTGACAAGTACAAGTGCTTATGAATTTATTATCCAAAAAACAAATGGATCATATGTTTCTGTTTTACAAACAAATGAGTTGGGATTAAGACCTGGTGATAATGTTTGGCTCTCAACCACAAATGGCACAACAAGAATCCGTTCCCGTGCTTTAGCTTATTAGTAAAAAAGATTATAAAATAAACTAACTTCATAAAATTAATCAATAAAAAAAGGGGGGATAAAATGCTTAAAATTCATTTTTTGTCTTTTCCCTAAATATGATTTCATTTTTAATTTATAAACTAACACTTAAAAAGCCATCGACTTCGATGGCTTTAAAAAAAAGAGTCATTACCTTCCCTTTATTATCTATAATGTTGCGGATTAACAATCGGTATTTTATTACTTTTATGTTTCTGAATCACCTGAACTCGCACAGGCAATTTAAGTGTTGAAACGTACCGTGTACTTTCGTCAACTTTCCGCATGCCAGAAGATTTTTTCAAATTTTCTGATATTATTTGTGGTTTTCGTCTTTGTGTATTATATTCAACGCTAATTCTATCCCCCTTAGCAATAAAGATTGCCATATCTAAACTTTTATCATATGGTGCAACAAGAAAACCTTTTTTATGATGAAAAATAATTGAAAAAGCCATCCCTTGTTCAGTTTGTTTTGTTGGATTAAAAAGAATAATGTTCATCTTCATGTTTCCACCAAGCTCACTTGATAAGCTAGCAAATTCGCTAACCTTGATTTTCACCATATCCTTTTGCTTTGTCGGACTCATTGAAAAAACAAATCGACGCAAAGTTCCTGATTTTGTTTTTAAATCAATAACAAAATCATCTGTTGAAAAAACACCCGTAGAACTTTTTTGCCTATCTTGGTCAACGGGCTTTTTTTGAACAAATTCTGTCGTTCTTACCTCTCGACGAGGTGTCGGTAATTGTTGGGGTTTTGCTTGCAAAGATGGATCTTTTAATTGCGGACGTTGAACAGGTTGATGTTTCACAACTGGTGTAGATGAGTCATTTCCCAAAGTACTACCCAATGGGGACTTATATTCACCATATCCTTGCATCCGTTCGGTAAATGTTTTTGGTCTAGAAACAGGTTTTGGCATTTGACCAGAAGGAACCTGAGCCTGATTTATTCTTTCAACAGTGCTAGATGTTGGTGCTTGAATGGTTGCATTATCAAATTTATCACGAACATACAAAGCTCCACCTTGCAAATGTGCTTTTTGCTCCTCAGGAATACCATATCCTTTATCCATCAAACAACTACGAAATGTACTACCCACAACAGTGACAAAAAGACTAAATCCACCAAAAAGAACTAATCGATCAAACCACCGCCAAGCTTTTTTTGACAAAACATGCTCCTTCCATTTTGTATATATTTTTAAAAAAAGAGTGAGGACAACCCCACTCTTTAGATAATCCTTGGCACATATTATATCATCAAATGTCTAAATTTGCAACATCTAATGCATTTTGTTGGATAAATTCTCTCCGTGGATCAACAACATCACCCATCAAACAAGAGAAAACTTGTTCCGCCTCATCTTGATGTGTTACCTTTACTTGTAACAAACGACGTGCATTTGGATCTAACGTTGTTTCCCACAATTGTTCAGGATTCATTTCGCCTAATCCTTTATAACGGTTAATTGCAATCCCTTTCCTTGCAACTTTAAAAATCGTTTCTGCCAATGAAACAGGATCATGAATAACTGTTTCCACATCTTTTGTTTTTAAAATCGAAGATGCGGAATAAAATTCTTTTAATTCTGCGGACATTTCAGCTAATTTGCGTGCTTCACCACAATGCAACACAGAATGGTCAATAACAACTGTTTCAGTTACACCACGCAATGTTCTTTCTAAAATTAATTCACCTTTATCATTAAAGGATTCGGTCCAACCACGTTCATACTCTGGTTCAATTGTATCCAAACGAGATGCCAATCCACCATTTTTAAGAGCACCATCTTCAAAAAGTCCTAAAACAGCCATTTGCCCAATAATACGAGATGGAATACGATTTGACATTGCTAAAATCAAATTACGAGCCACTCTTGCTTGTTCAACACGGGCAACTAAGTCCGCTCCTGCAATTTGCGTCCCATCATTTAAAATTAAAACAGCATCATTTGTCCCAACTTGAATAAGGTATTCTTCCATTGCTTTATCATCTTTTAAATAAATTTCAGAATTTCCTCTTTTTGCTCTATACAAAGGAGGTTGGGCGATATAAAGATAACCTTTTTCAATAATTTCAGGCATTTGACGGAAAAAGAATGTTAATAATAATGTTCTAATATGTGCACCATCAACATCAGCATCGGTCATAATAATAATTTTATGATAGCGAATCTTGTCAATATTAAAATCATCACGCCCAATACCCGTACCAAGAGCCGTTACAATTGTACCAATTTCAGCAGATGAGAGCATCTTATCAAAACGAGCCCTTTCAACGTTTAAAATTTTACCACGCAATGGCAAAATTGCTTGATGTGTTCTGTCACGACCTTGTTTTGCTGAACCACCAGCAGAATCCCCCTCAACGATGAAAACTTCCGAATCAGCGGGATCTCTACTTTGGCAATCTGCTAACTTCCCTGGGAGAGAGGCCATATCTAAAGCACCTTTTCTACGAGTTAACTCACGAGCTTTTCGTGCGGCCTCACGTGCAGCAGCCGCTTCAACAACTTTGCTAATAATTTTTCTTGCTTCTGCTGGATGTTCTTCAAACCATTGTTCTAATTTGTCACCAACAATTCCTTCAACAACGGGACGCACCTCTGATGAAACAAGCTTATCCTTTGTTTGTGATGAAAATTTTGGATCTGGGACTTTAACAGACAAAACAACTGTTAACCCTTCTCGCATATCTTCTCCAGAAAGTTCCACTTTTTCTTTTTTTGTTAAACCCGTGTTATTAGCATATGCATTAATAGTGCGTGTCAGAGCTGCTCTTAATCCCGCTAAGTGTGTACCGCCATCTCTTTGTGGAATATTGTTTGTAAAACATAAACAAGTTTCATGGTAGCCATCTGTCCATTCAAAAGCGGCTTCAACTGTAATTCCATCTTTTTCACCACTTAAATCAAATGGAGCATCATGAAGCGTATTTTTTGATTTGTTCAAGAACTTCACAAATTCTAAGATACCGCCCTCATAATGTAAAACGACACTCCGTGGTTCACTTGAACGATTATCTGTCAAATGAATACAAACACCTGAATTTAAAAACGCCAATTCACGAATACGATGCTCTAATGTTTCAAAACTAAATGTTGTACTTGTGAACGTATCAGCTGATGGGTGGAACGTAACCATTGTTCCATGTTTTCCAGCTGCATCACCAACAACTTTTAATGGAGCCACAGAGGTACCATTTTCAAAACGAACATAATGTTCTTTATCATTCCGCCAAATCCGCAATTCCAACCAGTCAGACAAGGCATTTACAACAGAAACACCCACACCATGTAATCCGCCAGAAACCTTATAAGAGTTATTATCAAACTTACCACCTGCATGCAATTGTGTCATAATCACTTCAGCAGCAGAAATACCTTCTGTCTTGTGCATATCAACAGGCATACCACGCCCATCATCAATAATCGTTACTGAACCATCAGCATTCAGCACAACTTCAACCTTAGAACAATAGCCAGCTAAAGCCTCATCAATTGAGTTATCCAACACCTCATAAACCATATGATGCAAACCTGTTCCATCATCTGTGTCCCCAATATACATCCCTGGGCGTTTACGAACAGCGTCCAATCCTTTTAAAACTTTAATTGAATCTGCATTATATTCCTGCGTGGCAGTTTGAATATCTAAATCTGTCATTTTCTTTCCTTTATGCTACGTTTTGTAAACTTAAATTTGATTCTTGAACGTCAAAAAATTGTGCCCGTCCACTTAAATAATTAAAACTTTCTACCTCAATTCCCGTCATCCAAACTTGAGCTGGCAATTCAGCCAAAACATCAAATAAAATATGTCGTCTTTTCACATCTAAATGTGCAATTGCCTCATCCAATAACAATAACGGACATAACCCTTGTTCCTGCATCTGCGTTTTCATTTCGGCCAATATTATTGACAACAAAAGAGCTTTTTGCTCTCCTGTTGAACAAATCGATGCATCCATTCTTTTTTGTGAATGAATCACTTTAAAATCAGCTGTATGAGGACCAGATATTGATCCACCATCGGCATAAATTTTGCGACTTTGTTTCAATTTAATTAAAAAATAATCTTCAACTTGAACCGCACTTTTTTCAAGCAATGCTTGTTCAAGCGAGCCTGTTAAAATAATTTCGGCTGTTGGGAATACTTCAGATACAGGGGTTGTGAGATAGGTTTTCATCCTATCAATCACATCTAAACGAGAAGCTGCAATTGCAACTCCCGTAGCAACCAATTGCTCCTCTAATCCAGAAAGCCATCTATCATCAAAACGTCCCTCTCTTAATAAACAACTCCATTGTTTAAAAACTGAATTGTACTCACTCAAACGTTGGGCATGCGTTTCATCAAAAGCTTGCACCAATCTATCTAAAAAACGACGTCTTGACTGTGGGTCACCACAAAAAAGCCTATCTTGTGCAGGTGTAAGCCATAAACATCTAAAATACCTGCCTAAATCACTTTGTTTAGACGTATTCTTTCCGTCAATTCGCACCTGCCGTCTTTCTGAACCATCAATTGTTCCTGTACCGAGGTGTGTTTCATTTCCTTGTGCAAATACTTTTGCCGAAATACTCCACCTTGCAGGTAATGTTTTAATATCATTCTTTAACAAATCATCTTCGACATCTCTTTTTGCAACATCACTTAGGCGAGCTGATCGCAAGCCCTTCCCAGGCGTTAAAAATGAGATTGCCTCTAAAATATTTGTTTTACCAGCACCATTATGACCCGTTAAAATAACAGGTTCAAAAGATGAGCTCAAATCCATATTCAAAAATGAATATGATCGAAAATTTGTTAATCGTAATTGTCGAATACCAGATTTTGAGCTCATCTTTACCCTAAACACGCATTGGCATTAAAACAAACAAAGATTCTGTATCTGCCTCATCTTGCAAAATAACAGGTGATGTGCCATCATTTAACTTCATACGAACATTATCACCCTTAACCTGCCCCAAAATGTCAAGCAAATATCTATAATTAAAACCAATTTCAAGCGAATCATTATCATAGATAGCATCCATTTCATCTTCAGCAGATCCTTCATCAGCAGATGCAGCAAAAACCTGTAATAAGCCAGATGAAATAGCAAGCTTAATCCCTCTTGACTTTTCAGAAACAACAGCCACACGTTCAATAACATTTGTTAATGTTTTTACATCGGCTTGTAAAATTTTTTCATTATTTGAAGGGATAACTTTTTCATATTCTGGATATGTCCCATCAATTAAACGAGAAGACAAAACAACATCACCTAAAACAAAACGAATCTGATTCGCTGACAATGAAACCTCAACTTCACCCGTTGTTTCTGTTGCTAATTTTGAAAGTTCATTAATCGTTTTTCGTGGAATAATCACCCCTGGCATACCTTGTGCACCATCTGGCAAAGCAATCCCTGAACAAGCTAAACGATGACCATCTGTTGCAACAGCAGTTAACTTTGGTTCATCACCTGTTTTTTCATGCATATAAATCCCATTTAAATTATATCTTGTTTCTTCCATCGAAACAGCAAATCCTGTTTTAGCAATTAACGCAACTAAATCTGAAGCTGGTAATTTAAATGAGAATGGCGTGTTTTCTTGTGCCATTGTTGGGAATCCTTCGGCTGGCAAACTTGCTAACACAAACTTTGAACGCCCCGAAACAAGACTTACTTGAGAGCTTTCTGCCAAATAAGACAATTGAACTTGAGATCCATCTGACAATTTTTTAACAATGTCATACAACTTATGTGCAGGGATTGTAACTGAACCAGCTGTTTCAACCGCAGCAGGGATTTTTTCTGTGATTTCAATTTCATTATCCGTCGCACGCAACAAAACTTCATCCGAACCTGCTTCAATTAATACATTTGAAAGAACAGGTATTGTTTGACGTCTTTCAACGACACTTTGAATATGTGAAAGAGCTTTTAACAACAAACCTCTTTCAATCGTTAATTTTATCATTTTTTAATTCCTTTTTATCTTAATTTTATTAAATCAAAAACCGTTACAAAAGATTAGTAAAACAGTTATTATCACTATAGAATATTTTTTTAAAAAAAGACACAAAAAAAACGCTTTTTTAAAACTTTTTTAGTATTTTTTGATAAACATCTTTTTTTTATTAAAAAAAAAGTTTATAAAGGATAAAAAAGAATGGAGACTAATAATGAAAAAATACGAATTATCATATCAAGAAATCTATAAGGAAAGCCTTTTAACAGATGAGGATTTATCTGATTTACCCAAGGAAAGCCCTATCTTAGGACAAGACCAAGCCTTAGAAGCTCTTGCTTTTGGTGCAAAAATTAAAGCAAGTGGCTACAATGTGTTTTGTACTGGCCCTAAAGGTGTTGGTCGCACAGTTTTAACACTTCAAACATTAAAAGAGTATGCTACAACACAAAAAACACCCGATGATTGGTGCTTTATTCATAATTTTGAAACACCTCATCAGCCGATTGCCATTAATTTTTCCGCAGGCCAAGGTAAAGTTTTCGTCCGTGACATCAAAAAAATGGCTAATGCTTTACGCATGCATTTAACTTCTCTTTTTACAGACGAATCGTATAAAATTCAAGTTGCCCACCTAGAACAACAATGTGCAAAAGATAAAGAAAATTACTTCTCAGTCTTACAAAAAGCTGTTGAAGATAAAAATGTTACCTTAATGCGTGTCCCTACAGGAGTGACTGTTGCTCCTGTCAAAAAAGGAAAAGTGCTAACACCGAATGCATTTAATAAATTGCCAAAAGATGAACGAAAAACAATCTTAGAACAACTTAAAAATGCACAAAAAAAGCTAGAAAATACTATTAAAGAAACACCAAACTGGGATACAGAGATGCAAATGCAATTAGAACAGTTGCATATTGATATGGCATCAAAAGTTTTAAACACAATTATAAACCCTGTTAAGAAAAATTATCTTAAAAATAGCACAATACAAATTTATCTTGAATCGATTCGAGTCGATATTTTAGATAATATCTCTCTTTTTGCTGCTCAAGCAACAGAGGCCAATATTGATGTTATTTTAGAACAAATAAGTGAACTTTTCGCTCGTTATGCCGTTAATTTATTTGTATCCCACAAACCTGAATCGGGAGCTCCTGTTATTCATTTAAACCACCCAACATTATCAAATCTTGTTGGACGAATTGAACGTCAACAGCATTTAGGCTCTTTAACAACAGACTTTTCGCTTATTAGACCAGGAGCTTTACATCTTGCCAATGGAGGATACCTTGTTATTGAGGCAAGAGAATTGCTTTCAAATGAGCATACATGGAACGCTTTAAAACGTGCTTTATTTTCAAAACAAATTAAAATTGAATCTGGCACAGATGACAATTCTGTTTTTACCATCGTGTCGCTAACACCTGCAATTATTCCATTATCCATAAAAGTCATTCTCATTGGCGAAGCAGAATTATACTATTTATTAATGGATAGAGATGATGAATTTGGAGAATTATTTAAAATTCAATCCCGTTTTGCTGAAAAATTAGAAAGAACACATGAAAATGAAAAAATTTATGCACAAATTTTAACTAATTTTGCTCGCAATGAAAAATTAAAACCATTTTCACCAAATGCCATGCGTCGTATACTGGAATACACATCTCGTTTAGCTGGAGATAACACATATTTAAGTACATTTATGACACATGTAAATGACTTGATGCGTGAAGCAAACTTTTTTGCGGTTCAATCACGAGCAAAAACTGTTGAAGTAACGCATATTAACAAAGCACTTGAAGCAAAAAGAACCCGCTCTGGATACATGCAAAAAGAAATGATGGAAATGATAAAAAAAGGTACTATTTCTATCTCAACTTCTGGCAAAAACATTGGACAACTTAATGCTCTTGTTGTTCATGACTATGGTTCATTTGCATTTGGTCGACCAAACAAAGTAACTTGTCAAGTAAGGTTAGGTCACGGTGATTTAATCGACGTTGAAAGAGAAGCTGAACTTGGCGGAGCTCTCCACTCAAAAGGTGTTTTAATTTTATCGTCATTCTTAGCTAGTCGCTTTTCGAAAGGTGAACCACTCTCATTAGATGCCTCTCTTGTTTTCGAACAATCTTATTCGGAATTAGATGGCGACTCCGCTTCATCAACAGAACTTTACTGTTTATTATCAGCTGTTGGTGATATTCCACTCAATCAATCCATTGCCGCAACTGGTTCCGTCAATCAACTTGGTCATATCCAAGCTGTTGGTGCTGTTAATGAAAAGATTGAAGGGTATTTCACAGTTTGCAGACAAAAAGGCTTAACAGGTGAACAAGGCGTTATTATTCCTCGTTCAATCGTTCATAATTTAATGTTAAAACCCGAAGTTGTAAATGCCGTTAAAGAAGGTAAATTCCATATCTATGCTGTCAATACAGTCGATGAAGGCATGGAAATTTTAACAGGACTTCCAGCTGGTAACCTAAATAAAAATGGCCAATATCCAACAAAGTCTATTAATGGGCTTATTGCAAAAAGGTTAAATGATTTTTTCAAAAAATCTCAAGAGGCTGAACAAACAAATAGGCAACAAAAAAAATCAAATAAGACAGTTAAAAAAGGGCGGAAATAATCCGCCTTTTTTTATTATTAAGTAAAATCATGCATTTTCATTATTTATAAGTGAAACACAGAGTTGTATTTGTGATTGTTTATTTTCTTTTGGGCCTTTAATATTTTTCCCATTAATAGTAACAGCACCTTTAACCAGACAAGAAAACTCCAAGCTTTTAAGAAAACGACAATCTTCAATATTCAAATCCCCTTCTAGTTGAGGTGGCAATCCCTCTAAGGTATATAAGAAACGGACCTTCCAAGCATCTACAGAATGTGCCTTTCCCATTCCGACAAAATTCTGAATTCCTGTTTGAGAACAATTATATACACCACATACTTCTTTTGGGCCATCTTTCAAACTATGTAGACATGAATTTTCAGAACAATTAAAATCTTTTTTAACAAATTCTGGTGCACCACTGAGAGATTTTAAACTCTTTCCAATATAACCATCCCATCCTTGTCCTTGACAATCAAAACTACCTTTAACTATTCTAGGTCCACCCTCAAGATTTGTTAACTCGTTATATGAACAATCAAAATCTCCATAAATAATTTCGGGAACCCCTCCTAAAGAACATATTTCATTTTGAGAGCAATCAATTGATCCCAAAACCTTTGGCATATTTTTTAATGTCTTCAACATATTTCTAGAACAATCAAAATTACCCGTTACAGTATATGTAGAAAAAATTGGCGGAATTGTTTTTAAACCAGAATTTTTAATGGACAAATCACCTTCTACAACTACATTTGGTTCTAAATCATCAAGTCCAACAAACTTCCTATTATAGAAAAAAACATATGAGCATCCCTTGTAATCTGTTTTGTTTTTTACAATTTCTGGGGCTCCTTTTAATGATTTAAGATGAGGATTATCTCGACAAATAAAACTACCATTAATTTCTTGAGGAGCTCCTTCTAAAGAACATAATTCATTTTGAGAACAATCAATTGATCCCAAAACTTTTGGCATATTTTTTAATGTTATCAGATTATTTGCAGAACAATTAAAATTACCTTTTACAACCATATTTTTAAAACATTCAGGAAGCTCCTCCAAACCATAATTTGATACTGTTAAATCCCCTTCGACAATTATATTTTCTGGAATATCATCTATACTATAATATTGTCCATTTATCAAAATCATTCTTGTATTTGCAATATCTGCTGTTAAAATAAACTCTTTCTTTTTGATAAATTCCTGTACAGCTGAAACATATTTATTTGCTGGTGCCTTATTCGCCCTTCCTTTACACTGATACATTTCCTCATTACCATCAATAATTCTTGTTTCAAATGTAACATGCGGTTCACCCTTACTATCACGGATAGAATAAATATTTACACTTCCACTTGCTACCTTCGCATCATAGGAACCCGATCCGACACAATGCCCCATTTTATTCGATTCATAATCAAGTGCTTCAGGGGTTAATAATTGATACGCTTTTAATCCATTAGGCAAATCCATTAAAAACGCTGTTCCTTCTAATGATTTTTCTAAATCAGGATCCATATTTATTTTACTTTTTTCTTCTATTTCCTTATGCCACCTATCTGCTCCCTTTAAAATCTCATCAAACGAATTATATTGACTAAACAAAGCAGATAAATTAATAACTGGTTTGCCATTATTTCTATATGACGCAATTTGTCTATCTATAATTTCAAGAGCTTTTTGATACAAAAAATCTCGTGCTTTTGTCAAATCATCAATCGTTTTAGCGGGGAATGATTCATTTGTAAATTCCATAACAGGAATACTATTTGCCAAATTATTTTTTGCCCAGTCTGGTAAATCATCTTTTATTTCGACATTTTTAAAAGGGAGTTTCTGTTCATTTTTATCAATCTCTGTAGCAAAATATTCTCGACATCTTTTTTTTAAACACTGTAAAATCAAAGAAGAAATTATCGCATTTTTATGATTAATGACAAAATCTATATCTTTTAAATTTTCAAGAGTAAAAACTTCAACATCATTATACAATAATGCCGTAATTGCTTTGATAAATTCTTTCTCATTAATTAAATTAAGCTTTAACATGTTCACTCCTCCTTTAGATATACTTTTATATTATAGCATAAAAAATAAAAAAATGCCATTTATTTCTTAATAAACTAAATTTTTAGGATTATTTATTGGCGTTCTAAATTTTTTATAATCCGTATTGGAATAAATTGACGTTGATGAATAGGTATTGCTTCTTGAAAAGTCATACCCGTTTCATCCAAACCTCGTTCAAGACATTTTTCAAGTACTGATAAGGTTAGCTGTGCAACAGGTCTGCGTTTCTTTTTAATTTTGTTCATATGACGTGCTATAATTGAAAAATCATCTTTTTGAATCGGTAAAAACCCGCTGTGGTCCAACATAAAATTCATCAATTTTGCAGCCAACGGCGTTTTTTGAATATAATATAAAACGTTTTTAAATGTATCCCTTCTAATATTTTTTAAAATACGATAACTTTCAAACGGAGGAAGTGTTAAGGTTGACAATTTATCCCATAACAATTTTGCAATTGGCAAATTCCGTTTTCGAAGTGCTAACAAAATAGGATTTTCATGTTTTTTATTATATGCTTGAAACCAAAATGGATTTTGACGTATCAAAAAATCAACCATCTCATAATCGTCATTTTGAATGGCAATGTGAATTAAAAAATCACCTTTTTTATTTTTAAAAGATAAAATTTCACATCCTTTACAAACAAGCTCTTTCAGTTCTAAAACATTTTTTGAACGAACTAATTTTTCTTGTTGGGCAAAATTCTTTATCCCTGTTAAAAGGTATTTTTTATATTCACTAACAAGATGATAACCTGCTTTTATCTTTTGCTCGATATTTTCTTTATCAGAAAAAGAAGCCAATATGTCTTGAAAATTTTTTTGACCCGCATGCTTAAAATACAAGCCAATAAATTCTGTAATAAATTGAGTAACGGTATGCCCTTCTACCGATTTTTGAAATTCGGGTGATAAATCACAAAAATACCCTCTAAAATGATGATCATCCATTTCGATATTTAATATTCGATTTGCAGTTAAAACCATTTCATGATCATTTAGAAAAGCAATGCCCCCTTCAGCGTCATTTTTCTTTTTTGTGTTAATAAAGGCATGAAAATTTTTATAATGCCAATTAAGTTCTTTTTGTTTGTCCGAATATGACACAACATGCAAAACACTTGTCTTTGTTTTTTGCATAAAAAAACGACTTGACGTAGCAATTGTTGTAAATGAACGCAAAATCTTTTCTTGTTCAGATGCTAGAAACTGAAATGATTTTAATTTTTTTTCAAATCGTTTTGTCATATCATATGCAACAAAACCACCATAGCAAAAGGTAACAACAAGCAATCGATTAAGTGCATTACAAATTTCACCAACAGATTTTTTTTGCCCTTTTTCATCTTGCAATATTGGCAAAAAGAAAGTATCAAAAAGTGTTGAAAAATCCGCTTCTTCTGGCAAATCCTGTAAAGAAAGAGATGATTTTAAATCTGTCAAAATATGTTCTTTTTTAAGACTTCTTAAACGATGTGTCGGCAATCCTACATCATTATAATACGCCGACAAAACCTCTGTTTTTTCTGGCATATTATCTGACATAGCCATCAAAAATCTTTTAATACACCCATTTGCATAATGTGGACGATCAACCATTCCTCCAGGCAAAATCAAAACAACATTCCCCTCTTTGGGAAATGAATAATTTGGTAAATCTCGCCAATGCGTTTCTGGAACAGATAAATCACGCGTTCCTAAATATATTCGATTCAACATTACAACAAACTAAATATTATCCCACAACTTTTTAATTTGGGACAAAAAGTCTGTACATGCCTCTTGCGTTTCTTCTTTTGACTCTAAAGCAAATTCTTTCAATAATTCTTTTTGTCTTTGCGTTAGATGCCGTGGCGTTTCAACTTTTATTGTCACAAACAAATCTCCAAAGGAACCACTTTTTAACACAGGCATACCTTTACCTTTTAATTTAATCTGATGACCACTTTGCATCCCAGCTCGAATATCTAGTTTTTCAGTTTTCCCTGTCATTAATGGCACATCAACCACTCCCCCAAGTGCCGCAACCGTCATTGGAACAGGAATTTCACAATACAAATTTGCACCTTCTCGTTCAAAAATTTCATGTTTTTTAACTGTCAAAAAAACATATAAATCACCAGCTGGACCACCGTGTACACCAACATGACCTTCATTCGGCAACCGCATCCGAATGCCTGTATCAACACCTTTTGGTACATTTACTTCTAATGTCCGCTTTTTACGAATACGCCCTGTTCCCTTACATTTTGAGCAGGGATCTTTAACTGTTTTACCACTTCCATGACAAGTTGGACAATCAGTATCAACAACAAAAAAACCTTGTCGTTGACGAACACGGCCATATCCTCCACAAGTTTCACATTGTTCCAAACTTTTCCCACCCTTACCAGAACATTCATCACAGGCAACAAAAGTTTCAACATCAATTGATTTTTTTAAACCATCATACGCTTCTTGTAAAGAAATCGTTAAATCATACCTTAAATCTGCACCACGATTTTGTTTAGCCTCACCACGAGCAGACTGTGCACCACGCGTAAAACCACTAAACATCTCTTCAAAAATACTTTCAAACCCTGTGCCTGAAAAATCAAAACCACCAAAACCACCTGCACCGCCAGATTGCCCCATTCCGCTGGTATAAGCTTGATGTCCGTATCTGTCGTAAGCGGCTCGTTTTTGGTCATCTTTTAAAACCTCATAAGCTTCATTAATCTCTTTAAATCGAGCTTCAGCACTTGTATCACCAGGGTGATAATCAGGATGACACTCTTTTGCCTTTACACGAAACGCTCTTTTAATTTCATCAAATGAAGCTGTTTTGGAAACACCTAATAAGTCATAATAAGTTTGATTAGTCACGCTCTTACCTTTTGTATTTTTGAATTGCTAAATTTTTATGTTCTGTATCATACCATTTTATGATATTTTTTGCAAGTAAAACATATCTTTTTAAAACGAAAAGAGGTATTGAACCAAAGTTCAATACCCCCTTTTTTTTATTTTTTAAGAAATTATTTTTTAACTTCTTCAAAATCTGCATCAACAACCGTATCATCTGCTTTTGCAGTTTCTTCTTGCGTACCCGCTGAAGCATTTGCACCATCGGCTTGTTGTTGCTTATACATAGCTTCACCCAATTTTAGTGATGTTTGAGTTAATGCATTTGTTTTGTCTTTAATTTTTTCAGCATCATTGCTATCCAAAACATCTTTTAATTCTTGCACAGCTTTTTCAATTGCTTCTTTATCAGAAGATGGAATTTTATCACCATTTTCTTTAAGCAATTTTTCTGTTTCATGAATCAATGCATCAGCATGGTTACGAGCTTCAATCGCTTCTTTTATTTTTTTATCTTCTTCAGCATGCTGTTCAGCTTCTTTAATCATTTTTTCGATATCATCATCTTTTAAACCGCCCGAAGCTTGGATGCGGATATTTTGCTCCTTACCAGTTGCTTTATCTTTTGCTGAAACATTAACAATACCATTTGCGTCAATATCAAACGTAACTTCAATTTGAGGCATACCACGTGGTGCAGGTGGAATACCAATCAAATCAAATTGACCAAGCAATTTGTTATCTCTTGCCATTTCACGTTCCCCTTGATGGACACGAATTGTCACAGCAGTTTGCCCATCTTCAGCTGTTGAGAAAACCTGACTCTTTTTTGTTGGGATAGTGGTATTTCTATCAATTAAGCGTGTGAAAACACCGCCCAATGTTTCAATCCCTAATGATAATGGTGTCACATCGAGTAATAGAACATCTTTAACATCACCTTTCAACACCCCACCTTGAATAGCAGCACCCATAGCAACAACTTCATCTGGGTTAACACCTTTATGAGGTTCTTTACCAAAGAAATCTTTAACAATTTCTTGAACCTTTGGCATACGTGTCATACCACCAACCAAAATGACTTCATCAATTTGTGAACGAGAAAGACCAGCATCTTGCAAAGCTTTTTCCATTGGACCTTTTGTTCTTGCGAGTAAATCTTCAACCAAACTTTCCAATTTTGCACGTGTCAAAGAAACATTTAAATGCTTTGGACCTGTTGCATCGGCCGTAATGAATGGCAAATTAATATCTGTTTGCGTTGCTGATGAAAGTTCGATTTTTGCTTTTTCAGCTGCCTCTTTTAAGCGTTGTAAAGCCATTCTGTCTTTTCTTAAATCAATTCCATTTTCTTTTTGGAATTCATCGGCTAAGAAATCCATAATACGTGCATCAAAGTCTTCACCACCCAAGAATGTATCACCATTGGTTGCTTTAACTTCAAAAACACCATCACCAATTTCCAAAATTGAAACGTCAAATGTACCACCGCCCAAATCATAAACAGCAATCATACCAGATTTTTTTTGGTCCATCCCATATGCCAACGCAGCAGCTGTTGGTTCATTAATGATTCTTAAAACTTCTAAACCAGCAATTTTACCAGCATCTTTTGTTGCTTGACGTTGCGAATCGTCAAAATATGCAGGAACAGTAATAATAGCTTGTGTGATTTTTTCACCCAAATAACTTTCAGCATCTTCCTTCAATTTTTGCAAAACAAATGCGGAAATTTGACTTGGTGCATACTTTTTATCATTCACATCAACCCAAGCATCACCATTTTCACCTTCAACAATTTTATAAGGAACAAGACCTTTATCTCTTTCAACCATTTTGTCATTGAAACGACGCCCAATTAAACGTTTAATTGAAAAAAGTGTTCCACCTGGATTTGTTACAGCTTGGCGTTTTGCCGCTTGTCCAACTAAACGCTCACCCTTTGATGTAAATGCAACCATTGAAGGGGTTGTTCTTGCACCTTCTCTATTTTCCAACACTTTCCCATCTTTACCATCCATAATGGCCATACAGGAGTTTGTTGTACCTAAATCAATTCCTAAAATTTTAGACATTTATTTTCTCCTTTTACAATAACAAAACTTTTTGATGAGTGTTATATAGGTCATAACATTGTATTTTTCAACCCTCTTTTTTTATTTTTTTTATCTTTTTTTCTAAAAAAAATTTAATTTTATCTGTCCACATCAAAATACTTGATAAAAAAAAAGAATATGCTATAGTGTTTTTAAACAGCATGTTGAATATATTTAAAGGTATAAAAATGACAACTCCGATATCTCGAAATTGGTTTTTTCCTTTTATTTGTATGTGGATAACTTTATACTTTTTTTATCATGGGATTGAGGGCAACCACGGCATTCAGCGAATGAAACAGGTTCAAAATGAAATCAGAACAGCAACCCAAATTGCTACAAGTTTAAAAAAAGAAAAAGAGCTTTTACAAGCAAAGGTTAATGCTCTCTCACCAAAATCTCTCGATTTAGATCAACTTGAAGAATCGGCTCTTCGTATTTTAAATATGGGAGATAAAAATGCTCGTATTATTTTTAAATAGAGTTTCCTTGACTCTTTCTTTTTAATAAAGATAAGCGTTGCATATTAGCAACTTGTTTTTGTTCTTTTAATGAAAAAGAAATCATTTCTTCATCATCATTATATTGCAAATTCATAAATTCAATTACTTTTGTTTTGCTTTGAAGAATTTGCATACGATACTTTGGCGGAACAACTAAATGCCGTTTTTTGTCAAACTCCCACTGTTTTGTTGTTACATTATAAAGAATATGTCCCAAACAGGCAACGCTATGGGCATCTATTTTGTAATGTTTAATAAATGTTGCATGAGTCATATCCCCTGAAAAATTAGGATGTTCTTGAAATTGATGCCAAACTCGAACTGAAAAATCTTTCACCTTTGGGTGATCATTATAAAAAACGATAAATCTCATTATTTTTCTTCTTTAAAAATTAAATATCTAAGCAAAATAAGGGCGGGTACCATTAGACATCCCGTAAAAATAAAGAAAGCATACCATCCCATTGTTTCAGCCCAAACACCACTATAAACAGAAATGACACTAACCGCCAACATCATCAAACTTGTTAAAAGAGCATATTGCGTTGCAGAATATCGTTTTGAACACAATCCTGATAAAAAGGCAACAAAAACCGCACCACCCATACCACCTACAATATTATCAAATAAAATCACAATTAAAAACATTATTGTTGAATTTGGAAAAAATGAAAATGCACCGAAAACAAATGATGTTAAAATTTCAACAAAACCTAATGCCATCAACAACTTTAAAATAGGATAACGCATAACAAGGATACCACCCAATGCAACACCTGTTAAAGTAATCCATGGACCAATCGTACCAGAAATAAGTGCAATTTCAGCTTTTGAAAAACCAAGTTCCTTATAAAATGGGAGAGCCATCCGACCTAATACAGCATTACATAATTTGTATAATACAATAAACACAAGCACCCATGCCCAATTATTCCGTTTCATAAAATCTTGAAATGGAGCAACAATCATATCATGCCAAAAGTGTTCTTTTTTATCTATTATTGTTGGATGTATTTCTTCTTTAACAAAAAGAGTGCTAAAAAATCCACCAATTAACAAAATCCCAACTAAAAAATAGGATTCTTGCCAACCCAATATGGCTGAAAGAGCAACAACACCAGCACCAGCAACAAGCATTCCCATCCTGTATCCAAATTGATACATCCCCGCTCCTTCTCCATATTCTTCTTTTTTAAGTGTATCAATCCTCAACGCATCAACAACAATATCTTGGCTTGCTGCAAAAAATGCCACTAAAAATGAAAACAAATATGTTTGGAGAGGTATATGTAACATTTCGTTTTTATATTCTATCGAAAAAAACCATGTATTTTTGTCAGGAGAAAATGTTGATAATCCTAATACACTTAAAATTAATCCCATTTGAAAAATAATAAGCCATGTTTTTTTAGCCCCAATTTTTTTTGATAAATAAGGTAACTCAATTTTATCAATCAAAGGTGCCCATAAAAATTTAAAATTATATGGTAATAAAACAAGTGCAAAAAAACCTATCACACTTAATTTCATGCCAGTATCGGCCATCCATAAAGATAATGAATAACCAATTAAACTATATGGCAAGCCACATGAAAACCCCAAAAAGAAGAAAATAAAAACAGCTGGCTTTAAATACCCTTTTAAAGAATCAATCCAACTTAACATCTCTTTCTCCTAATGACAGGCAAACGATATCATAATCCTTTGCCTGTTTTTTTATTAATCTTCTTTTCTGCGTTCAAATTTACGTCTTTCATTACTATCTAAATACTTTTTACGTAAACGAATATTTTGGGGTGTTACTTCTACTAATTCATCATCTTCAATATATGATAGTGCAACTTCTAAACTCATAACACGCGGTGGATAAAGCAAAACGTTATCATCTTTACCCGCAGCACGCATATTTGTTAATTTTTTCCCTTTGATTGGATTCACTTCAATATCGCCAGGTTTTGCATTTGCACCAATAATCATCCCTGCATAAACAGTCACACCAGCAGGAATAAACAAAGGACCTCTTTCTTGAATATTAAAAAGTGCATAAGGCACAGCTTTCCCTTGTTCTGTTGAAATAAGAACACCATTTCTACGTCCTGTGATTTGACCTTTATATGGGGCATAACTGTGGAATAGTCTATTCATAACACCTGTCCCACATGTATCTGTTAAGAACTCGCTATAATACCCTATCAAACCACGGGATGGGGCAATAAATGTTAATCTTGTTTTTCCACCACCACTTGGATACATTTCTGTCATTTCAGCTTTACGAAGACTCATCTTCTCCACAACAACACCTGTGTAAGCATCATCAACATCAATAACAACTTCTTCCATTGGTTCTAATTTACGACCATCATCATCTTCTTTAAACACAACTCTTGGTCTTGAAACAGAAAGTTCATACCCTTCACGTCGCATTGTTTCAATTAAAACACCCAGTTGCAATTCACCACGACCAGCTACTTCAAAAGCATCAGTTGTGTCTGTTCTTGAAACACGGAGTGCAATATTTCCCTCCGCCTCTTTGCATAATCTATCCCATATCATACGAGAGGTTACTTTATCACCTTCAGTCCCAGCCAATGGAGATGTGTTAATTGAAAACGTCATTGCAAGTGTTGGCGGATCAATTGGTTCTGCCTGAATTGGCTCTGTCACAACAGCATCACACAATGTATCAGATACCGTTGCGTCTGTCATCCCTGCAATACTAACAATATCACCCGCCACACCTTCATCAATTGGTTGACGTTTTAGCCCACGAAATGCCAAAATTTTAGAAGCTCTTGCTGTTTCAACAGGTTTACCTTCACGCGTAATTGCCTTAATCATTTGATTTGTTTTAATTTTACCTGACAAAATACGGCCTGTTAAAATCCTGCCGACAAATGGATCAGCTTCTAATGTTGTTACAAGCATTTTAAATGGACCATTTTCATCACAGGCAGGAGCTGGTACATGTTCCACAATTTTATTAAACAAAGGCATAATGTCTTTACGTTCATCAGCCAAATCATTAACAGCCCATCCCTCACGGCCAGAAGCAAATAATGTAGGGAAATCAAGTTGTTCTTCTGTTGCACCAAGATTATCAAACAAATCAAAAACTTCATTGTGAACTTCATCAGGTCTAGCATCGGCTCTATCAATTTTATTAATCACAACAATGGGACGTAAACCCAATTTCAAAGCTTTTGATAAAACAAATTTTGTTTGAGGCAATGGACCTTCTGCTGAATCAACCAACAAAATAACACCATCAACCATTGATAAAATACGTTCAACTTCACCACCGAAATCAGCGTGTCCAGGTGTATCAACAATGTTGATGCGAATATTATTCCATTCGACAGATGTACACTTTGCAAAAATTGTAATCCCACGTTCTCGTTCCAAATCATTTGAATCCATTGCACAAGTTACAACTTGTTGGTTTTCACGATATGCCCCACTTTGTTTTAAAAATGCATCTACAAATGTCGTTTTACCATGGTCAACGTGTGCAATAATAGCGATATTTCTCATTTCTTGTGTCATTTTTTGCCTCTATATAAAGATAAACAACCACTCATTCTTTCTTAAGCAAAAGAACAACTGATTATTTTGTCGTGATTCTTTTAATTTATTGAGTGGATTATACTCTTTTTTTTAACAAAAGTCCAGTTAAAAATTATCTTCGCACAGACTGAATGGTGCCATTTGGTAAAATCAAAATAATTTGCGATGGTTTATGGGTTATCTCTCCTTCAAAAACGAAAGGAACAATATAATCAACTGCGTTTTTTATTTTATCAGAAATATCATTATAATAAAGCGGTGTTTGTTCACCTGATATGTTAGCAGACGTTGAAACAAGTGGTTTTTTAAATCTTTCTAAAAGTTTTATACAAAAGGAATGTTTTGGTATTCTAAAAGCCGCTGATCCATTTTGATTTATAACTCCTTTAGGTAAATTAAAGACTTTTGGCAATATCACTGTTTGCGGAATACTTGCATTTGATAATAAATTTGAAATTTCTTCTGTTATACCAAAAACAAAAGGTGATAATCGTTCAACCCTATCAACAAGTGATATAACACTTTTATCCTCCATTCTTTTTTTTATTTTAAATAAACGTTCAACGGCTTTTTCATTCAATGCATCACAACCTAATCCCCATACTGTATCAGTTGGATATAAAATTATACCGCCATGTTCCAATACTTCTATAGCTTTTTGGATTTCTTGTTCTTCTATCATAATTACCGACTACGATATGCTCCTTTTAAACAAAATGAATCTAAAATATGTCCATTCATTTCACGTTGCAATGTTTCAAGAGAAAAACCTGTTGTTAAATTTAATTCTTTATCCAACGCATAAACCGTTAAATCATAGACATGCTCTCTATCTGGAGGGGCCATTCCACCATACAGCGGTTTATTCCAACTATTATTTCCTTGAATAAAATCTGCATTAATATTTGATGATTCACCAGCCACAAGCTGATTCTTTTTCAAATTTGCAATCAACCAATGTATCCATACAAATCCACAAACAGGGACAGAATCTTTATCATCCAAAATCACCGCATAAGACACAGTCCCTTGTGGCTCATCTTTAATTTCAAATGGCAATGAAAAAGCTGGCATATCATCAATAAAGTCTTTACCAAATTTACCATACACATCATCAATTACACCATTTATAATTCCAGAACTTACAACTTGCATTTTTTGTCTCCTTGATTTATTTCACCCTGTAGATGTTTTAAATGCGTATCTGTCAGAACTTTATCAATAACCGACTTCACAAAAATATCTATTTTTTCATTTTCACGATAGTCGGCGGCAGCAATAATATCTGCTCGATCAACACCTAAAAAACTTTTAATTTTTTCTTGATCCTTTTTTTGAAAAACAGCAATTGTATGACCACCTTCTCTTTTAACAGTTTTCATTGAGGGGATATCTGTATCTCCATCACCAATATAAATCATATTTTCAAAAGGAATCGGCTTATCTTCATCATCCATATGTGCATTTAAACTAGCATCGTCACCGACATCTAAACAACCCTTATTTATACGATATAAAAACTGTGTTTTATTTGTATAGTTCACAACCAATGCTGGCCATAAGGCTTTCCCATTTTTATCATACATAAAACTTGATGCAAAAATCCCTTTAAAAAAGGGTGCGATTTTAGTCCCCTCCACCATCTCATTTAATCCAGATGAAATAATATAATGTTCTAAAATAACACCTTTACTTAATGCATAAGCATTCATTCTTGGGAACCATTCTTCTACCCCAGGAAAAAGTTGTACTTTAGATGCATATTCTGTCAAATCTTTTTTAGTAAAAGGAAGATTTATTTTTTCAGCTTCTTCTTTCATTTGATACATATATGCCAAAATATTATCTACTTTTTGTGTTTTTGCAAGTGTATTACTTTTTTTCCAAAATGTGTCAGGGGTCATATTTAATTTTTCAATAAACCCATACTCTTGCATATTGCCTGGTGCTAACGTTCCATCGAAATCATAACATATTGCCATTGTAACTGTGTACGGCCTTTTTTTTAACATATTCACCTCTTATATTTAAAAATGATACAATAATTTAAAAGTTCCACCGTGTTCTTGATATGAGTGACGATAGGAACCAATATAATCTAAAGAAAAATCCAACACATTATTTAATTTTGCATTTAAACCCAATTGAATTTGTGTTGCAAAACGCTCAAGCGAATCACCTTGCACAATGTATGTTGCACCATTATTTAATGTATTAACTGATTGTGTATTATTAGATTTTAAATCATATGACAACAAAACACCAGCCCTTGGCGTAATGCAAAAATCATTTATTTTAATGCAAGTTGTTTCTACATCCATACCTGCCAACATTGTTAAATATTGGTATGTATTTTCTGCTATTCTTGTACCCAATAAATCTTGATAAGAATTTTGCTCAATATGTATATATCTCATTCCTACTTTAGGCGTGAACGTAATTTTTTCAAACTCATTATCATATCCCGCCATCGTTTGGAAAGCATACATATCTGAGTGATAGTTATCTGTTGATTTTAATGAAAGAATAGATTTTTCTTCCTCATATTTTGAACGGCTATAACTTATAATTCCATCAACAAACCAATAAGATGGCTTGTATTTAACAAATGCAAATCCCGTGTTTGTATCAATATCTGTATCTCGCATCAATTGATTAACATCTGCATGGGTATAAGCATATCCTAAACCTAAACTAACATTTTGAGATATTTGCTTTGTTAACCCAATAGCAAAACCTTTTTCATGGGTTTTAAATTCATTATTTTCATTATATTTTGCATATCCATAAAGTCCTTTCATCCACATTTTAATAGGTTCTAAATCATCACCACCAGAACGCCCTTTTAACAATGATGTCATGTGATTTTCAGCAACATTTGCAATATTTTTAAAATGGGAAGTCATAGCAACCTGAACAATTGGCTGTACATTTCCACCTAAATTATCCAATGCTTTTTTAGCCTTTTGCATCAACACAGGATTTTTTGAATTTAAATGTTGAAATATTTCTTTCTGAGCTGTTTGAAACCTTAAATTTGAGCCTATATTTTCATGCAATGCCATAGCTACAACCGCTTGTGAATTATCTAAATTATAAGAAGTCTTCAATGCTAAAACATCACCGCTCATAAATGAATAGCTACCATTTCCTAAATCTAAAATGTTGTATTTACTATCTAAAAATTGAACGGTTGGTAGCAAAGCGATATTTTCTATTTTAAAAATATGATACACACCTGTTTCAAAATCATCACCAAAAGCAACTTTAATTTTAGCATTTTCAGCTGATATAATTTCTTTAGCGGTTATTGATCCATAATCTGATAACTTATTCAATTTTATGGTTAAATTTGAATCTTTTTCTAACACTAAATTATGGGCTGTGATATTTTTATTTTCAACATCTAAAGCTGTTTTGATTATCACATCCATATTTTGATTTGTTTCAAAATTGAATTTATCCACATTTGTGTTATTAAAATAGGTTAATTGAATCCCTTGTTTATCTGAGGTCAATCCCATCGCATATTGATGTTTATCCGTTACAACAAAAACATCTCTTGCTGAATGAAATGACACGCCATCTAAGACTTGAACAGAAATATCATTTGTCAACTGTGTGTTTTGTGAAACACTATTTGCATTTAATTGTATTTTTGATAAATCGAGATTAAAAACTGTAGCAGCTGGATCAGCAGCTCCCGTACTATTTTGATTGTTTTGTTGAATTTTATCTGCTGATAATTGTCCATTTTCTAAAAATACGTCAAAAATAAGATGGGTATTTGAAAGTGACAAATTATTATTATAGAAAATATGTTCTGACTCAACACCATCACTTAAATCAATAGTGCTATTTTCAAAATGGTATTTTTCACCTAAAAAATTACTATTTACTTTAAGTGTGACTGTTGATTTTTTAAATGTTACCTGTTCATCCGAATCCAAATCCCAATCATCATACAGATCTTCATAATTAACATTATTAAAATTTTTTGTTTTTTCCCCATCAGCCATCACTGGTGTTGCAATTAAAAAACAACCCAACAAAATACTTTTTTGCAAAACAAATAAATATCTTGATTTTAATTCTCTAAGCACTGTACGGGATACTTTCATAAAAACCTCATTATCAAAAACTTTATAAGCACCACCGCAGTGCAAATAATCCTATAAACATACATAACTGACAAAAGGTTAATAAAAAGTAAAAACAATACAAATAATTATTATTTTTCAAAAAATTATATCTATTCACCCGTTGTTTTTAATTCTTCAAATTTTTGTTTCATTGTCGGATTGTTTTTTGTTAAGCGTTTAACTGATAAATCTTGTGCTTTATTATTCGCCAACCGCAAATTATTTTCAGAGGAGAGCAAAGCATCTTTTGTTTTTTGCAGATGATCAATTGTTTTATCAATCTCATCAATCGCTTTTCTAAATTTATCACTCGCCAATTGAAAATTGCGTGCAAATTTATCTTTAAAATCATTCATTTCATCTTCAAATTTAGAAATATCAATATTCTGATTTTTAAATTCCGCAATTTGCTTTCGATACTGAACAGAATTCAGAGCCGCATTGCGTAAAAGTGATATCATTGGGATAAAAAATTGTGGTCTTATTACATACATTTTTGGATATTTGTGTGATACATCAACAATACCCGTATTATACAATTCATTATCAGCCTCTAACAATGACACCAATACAGCATATTCACATCCTTTTTCATTTCTATCTTTATCAAGTTCTTTAAAGAAATCTTCATTCTTGTGTTTTGTTGCAGTCGTATCCATTTCATTTTTCATTTCAAACATAATAGATACAAATTCAATCCCTTCAGGCGTTGCTTCCTTAAAAATATAATCCCCTTTACTACCTGATTTTGAGTCATTATCTTTCTCAAAATAAGCATTTGAAAAAGCCGTTGAACGTAATTTGTTAAACTCGATTTCACAATGTTGTTCAAGTGTTTCTCCAACCATTTTGGTGGACATTTTAGTTTTCAAATCTTTATAAAATGAGATTGTTTCATCTTTTGCTTTTAATTGAATATCAAAATTTTCTTTTAAAGATTGCTCCCGCAATAATGCATCTTTTTTACTATCATTTAATGCACTTTTAAGTTTTAAAATCTCTTGTTCTTTCAGTGCAATTTCTTCTTTTTGAATTGCAAGAGCCTCATTTAACGCCAATGCTTTTTCTTTATCATAAGAAAAAAGACGAGCTTTTAATTGCTCCATTTCATTAGAAAGAGCAAAAAGAGCTTTTTCTTTTTCAGCATGTAACTGCATTTTAACCAATTGTAACGCCTGTTCTTTTTCTTTTAAAAACTGCGTTTCTTTTTCTTTTAAATCTTTTTGAAATTCTTGTGTACGCACTTGATTAACAATAAGTGCATAATCAGATTCATCAACTGTAAAAACGTTTGAACATTTTGGACATTTAATTTCAGGCATATTTCCCTCTCATAAAATTTTAGGATTATTTTACACCAAACACCTATAAAAAGTCAATTAAAACCCCTTATTACATAGTATAAAGTTTTATTGAAACAAAAATCACGCATCTTATATTTTTATTGTTTCAATTAACAATCAAAAAAGGAGAAAATTATGGATAATAATTCACATTCAAAAAATGCACCTTCAAATAACAACCAAGAATATATGTCTCAACAATCTGAGCAACAAAAAAATAAAGATGCTCAATCAAATACACAAAATCAAGATAAACAAAATACACAAAAAAACGAATATAATCAAAACAATCAAACAGCTGATTGTTAATTCACCTTACCTCGGGTTGTGTTCCTCCCTTCATAACCCGAGGATAGCAAAAAGCAGATAGGAATTTAGTCTATCTGCTTTTTGTATTTAGAAAAAAATTTTTAATATATTAAACCGCTCAGAAATTGAACGGTTTAATATATTTTTTAATTGATTATTTCTTCCTTTCTAAACGTTTTTGAAGAAGTAATAATTCTGCTTCAAAATCTTCAGGTAATCGTTTTTGTTTACGCAGTGGTTTAAAATAATCACTTTGGGCTTTAACATCAGCAAGTGCCATATTAACATCAACACTCATCAACTCATTAAAGCGTTCTTCGCTCATATTAAGACCTTTCCACCGTAAATCTTGATAAGTTGGAGAATATCCAAACACACTTTCAACGGCACTTGCTTGACCATTAACACGTTTTACAATCCATTCTAAAACACGCATATTTTCACCAAACCCTGGCCAAATGAAGTGTCCCTCACTATCTTTTCTAAACCAATTTACACGGAAAATGAGCGGTTTTTTATCAAGTTTTGCACCCATTGAAAGCCAATGCAACCAATAATCTCCCATATTATACCCACAGAAAGGCAACATAGCCATTGGATCACGCCTAATTTCACCCGTTTTCCCCTCAGAAGCGGCCGTTTTTTCCGACCCCATTGTGCTGGCTAAATAAACACCATGTTGCCAATTGTATGATTGGTAAACAAGGGGCGTATTACTTGCCAAACGGCCACCAAAAATAAAGGCATCAATTGGAACACCTGCTGGATTTTCCCACTCTGTATCAATTGATGGACATTGACTTGCTGGTGCCGTGAACCGAGAGTTTGGATGTGCTGCGGGTCTACCACAATCAGGTGTCCAATCATTTCCTTGCCAATCAATTAAATGTTTGGGGGCTTTATCTGTTAATCCTTCCCACCAAACATCACCATCATCTGTCAATGCAACATTTGTAAAAATAGTATTCGCCCTGCAAGATTCAACCGCATTTTTGTTTGTTTTTATTGAGGTCCCTGGTGCAACACCAAAGAATCCAGCTTCAGGATTAATGGCTCTTAGCTGGCCTGTTTCATCAGGCTTAATCCATGCAATGTCATCACCCACGGTTGAAACTTCCCAATCAGCCATTGATTTTGGAGGAATAAGCATTGCCATATTTGTTTTACCGCATGCACTTGGAAAAGCTGCAGCCACATAAGAAGAAAGCCCCAATTTTTTATTTTTTAACCCAACAATAAGCATGTGCTCCGCAAGCCAACCATTTTCCCTTGCCATTGTAGTTGCGATACGTAAAGCCAAACACTTTTTACCCAACAAAGCATTACCACCATAACCACTGCCAAAAGAGATAATTTCCTTTGTTTCTGGAAAATGTGTAATATATGTTTTTTCAGGATTACATGGCCATGCAACATCTGTTTGCCCTTTTTTTAATGGCATACCGACAGAATGAAAACATTTAACAAAATCTTTGTCTTTTAAGACAGTCCAAACCTTTTTACCCATTCTTGTCATGATTCGCATATTGGCAACAACATAGGGCGAATCTGTAATTTCAACCCCTATTTCTGCGATATTTGAACCTAAAGGCCCCATTGAAAATGGAATAACATACATTGTGCGACCACGCATACACCCCTTCATTAATTTTGAAAGCATTTTTTTCATTTTTTTAGGAGGTGCCCAGTTATTTGTTGGACCTGCATCAATTTCATTTTCCGAACAAATAAAAGTTCTACTTTCAACACGAGCAACATCTTTTGGATTGGAACGTGCTAAAAAGCTATTTGGTCTTTTTTTAGGATTAAGTGGAATAAAGGTGCCCTTTTCAACCAATAAAGAGCAGATTTTTTTATTTTCTTTTTCCGTTCCATCACACCAATAAATTTCATCTGGTTCAGTTACTTTGGCAATTGACATAACCCAATCAATAACCTTTTGATTTTTTGTTGGATATTTTTCCATTTTTTATCTCTCCTATAATATGAAACCTATTTTTAATCATACTGAATAACCCTAAAAAGTCAAACCATTTTTTCGTAGATTTTAGCAAACCATACATACAGATGTTTTTAATATTTAGCACACAAAAAAGTTGAAATTTAAATTATTTCCTGTTAGCATAACAAAAAAACAAAAGGATTTATAATGAAAAAAATTAAAACATTTCTCTGTCTTACTTTTTTAGGTTCTTTTTTATCAGGGTGTGCTGCAGGTGATAATTCTATTCCAGATACACCTGTTGAACATCTTTATAATCAAGGGCATCATCACTTTTCTCAAAAAGACTATGAAGAAGCAGCTCGTTATTTTGATGAGGTTGAAAAACAGCATCCTTATTCTGCATGGGCACCAAGAGCACAAGTTATGACCGCTTTTTCATTCTATAATGCTGGCAAATATGATGATGCCATTTTAGCATTAGATAGATTTATTCAATTACATCCTGGGAATCGCAATATTGCTTATGCTTATTATTTAAAAGGGCTTTGCTATTTTGAACAAATGTCAGATGTTAGCCGTGAACAAAAAATGACAGAAGATGCTTTAGAAACGTTTAAAGAGTTGTTATACCGTTTTCCAAATTCAGTCTATGTGCCAGATGTGAATGAAAAATTAAAAGAAATCGCATCTCACTTAGCAGGAAAGGAAATGTCTGTTGGTAGATATTATTTAAAGAATCAAGAATATCTTCCCGCATTAAATCGTTTTCAATCTGTTTTAATTGATCACCCACATGCGAATCAGTCATCCGAAGCTTTATATAGATTAGCCACCTGTTATGTATCACTTGGAATGATGCCTGAGGCAAAACAAATGCAAACATTGTTGGCTCATTATTATCCTAAAAGTCCATGGACTGAAAAAACAAACAAGATGATTCAAAAATATACTAAAGAGAAATAAATGCTTACTTCGCTGTCAATTCGTAATGTTGTTTTAATTGACAAACTGGATTTAACTTTTGAAAAAGGTCTTGGTGTTTTTACTGGTGAAACAGGTGCAGGTAAATCCATTTTACTCGATTCATTATCTTTAATTTTAGGGGCTAGAGCTGATTCCTCACTTGTTAGATATGGTGAAAATCAATTATCCGTTACTGCTGAATTTTCTGATATCCCACATTCAATTGTTGAAATCCTTGATGAACAAGGGATTGAAATTGAGGATGATACACTTATTATCCGACGTATTGTAACAAAAGAAGGAAAAAGTAAATCTTTTATCAATGATCAAAGTGTTGGTGTTTCCTTTTTAAAAACTATTGGTGAAAATTTAGTTGAAATTCACGGACAATTTTCCACGCACAGTCTTTTAAATCCCAACACACACCTTTTTGTTTTAGATTCGTTTGGAAAATTACAAAATGATGTGCAAAATGTAAAAAAAATATGGCAAGCTTATCGTGTTGCACATCAAAAGACAGAAGAAACTATCCTTAAAATTTCAAAAGCAAATGAGCAAAAAGAATATCTTTCGCAAAGCCTGTCTGATTTAGAAAATATCAATCCACAAAAAGGAGAAGAAGAAACACTAACACAAAAAAGAACGATTTTGATGAATAGTGAAAAAATTCTTTCCCATACAAACACCGCCTTTCAATTACTATCAGATGAAAGCAACGGAATTACCCATCAATTAAGTCAAACATCAAAACAATTAGAAAAAGCATCGCAATATGATGAAAATGCTTTTCAAGAAGTTATCGAATCGATTTATCAAGCTCAAGAACTTGTTATTGAAGCAACTTCAAGGCTTGAACAACTAACAGATAATTGGTCTGATACAACTGAATTACCACTGATTGATGATCGGCTTTTTGCTTTACGAGCTTTGGCAAGAAAACACCAAACAGATATCGATTCTTTACCCGATTTAATGTTGCAACTAAAGCAAGAATTAAATGATATTGATAAAGGTGATTTTCTTTTAGAAGAATTAAAAAAGGAAGAAAATAAACTTTATGAATCCTATTTACAACAAGCACAAGCATTATCACAAAAAAGACAACAAGCCGCCATTGATTTAGATAAATGTATCGCTCAAGAATTACCCGCACTAAAACTTGAAAAAGCGACATTTAAAACAAACCTAACAAAAAGCAATACACCAACAGAAACAGGGCTAGATAATGTAGAGTTTTTAATCTCAACAAACAAAGGAACCCCGCTATCATCTTTGCATAAAATCGCATCTGGAGGAGAATTATCTAGGTTTATGCTGGCACTAAAAGTCAATCTCGCAAAAGAATCATCACTGACAACTCTTATTTTTGATGAAATTGATAGCGGTGTGGGCGGTGCAACAGCTGATGCTATTGGTTTACGACTCAATAAATTATCACAGGAATGTCAAGTGTTATCTGTAACCCACGCCCCACAAGTTGCCGCGTATGGGAAACAACATTTTACCGTTTCAAAAGCTGAAAAAGATGGGAAAGTCGTAACATCTGTTACAAAATTGACGCCCCAAATGCGTTTAGTCGAAATTGCTCGTATGCTTTCTGGCTCTAAAATTACTAAAACAGCCGAAATAATGGCTCAAGAATTACTTGAAAAACAAAAAATATCATAAAGTTGTATCTATGGGAGATATTTATGCAAAAACCTGTCTTAGAATTAACAGTTGAAGAAGCACAAACTGAACTTGCCTTTCTTGCAAAAAGAATCAATGAATTAGATATTGCATATCACAGAGATGATGCTCCATTGTTAAGTGATGCAGAATATGACGCATTAAAACATAGAAATCAAGATATTGAAAATAGATTCCCTGAATTAATTAGAGAAGATAGTCCCTCTTTTCGTGTTGGATCTAAAATTTCAGATGATTTTAAAAAAATAACACATTCCGTACCAATGCTTTCACTAGGTGATATTTTTACAGAAGATGCTGTTTATGCTTTTATTGACAAAATTAAACGGTTCCTCGGTCTTGATGAAAATGCACCACTTGAAATGGTTGCCGAACCGAAAATTGACGGCCTTTCATTTTCCGCTGTTTATAAAAATGGCCTCTTTTTTTCAGGTGCAACCAGAGGAGATGGCACAACAGGGGAAGATATCACAAACAATCTAAAAACAATAAAACAACTTCCTATCAGACTTCAAGGTGGTAATACCTTATTTGACACCCAAGTGCCAGATATTATCGATATCCGTGGTGAAGTTTATATGTCAAAAAAAGACTTTTTTGAACTTAACAAACAACAAGAATTAAAAAAACAAAAAGTATTTGCAAATCCCCGCAATGCCGCAGCAGGTTCACTTAGACAACTTGACTCCACGATTACTGCCGAGCGTAAATTAAGTCTTTTTGCATATGCTTGTGGCGAAAATTCATCAACCCAATTTAAAACACATTATGAATATTTACAAACGCTTAAAAAATGGGGTTTCCCTGTTAATCCAGAAATTCGACTTTGCAAAAACACCGAAGAAATGATCCGTTTTTTCAAAGAACTAAGCGAAAAAAGAAGTACACTTGATTATGATATCGACGGTGTGGTTTATAAAGTGAATGATTTAGAATTACAACGCCGTCTTGGTTTTATTGCCCGCTCACCAAGATGGGCTATTGCACATAAATTTCCAGCAGAACAAGCGATCACTAAACTTTTAAACATTCGTATTCAAGTTGGTAGAACTGGTGCATTAACACCTGTTGCTGATTTAGAGCCCGTTAATGTTGGCGGTGTAATTGTAAAACATGCAACACTACACAATAAAGATGAAATTGAAAGAAAAGACATCCGTGTCAATGATACCGTTGTCATACAACGTGCTGGTGATGTAATCCCTCAAATTGTAAGGGTTTTACCTGAAAAAAGAAGCGAAACATCCCAGCCCTACATTTTCCCATCCACCTGCCCCATTTGTGGTTCTGTTGCAAAAAAAGAAGGTGAAGATGCCATTATTTATTGTACAGGCGAACTTGTTTGTCCCGCCCAACAAATTGAAGCGTTGAAACATTTTGTGTCAAAAGATGCACTAAATATTGAAGGACTTGGCGATAAAAATATTGAAACATTCTTTGACCTTGGGTGGGTAAAAAATGCACTTGATTTATTTTATTTAGAAGAAAATCACGCATTAGAGCTCATTTGCAAAGATGGTTGGGGAACAAAATCTGCAGAAAAACTTTTTGATGCCATAAAAAATGCTTCAAAAATATCTTTAGAAAGATTTATTTACGCTCTTGGGATTCGCGAAACGGGAACAGCTACAGCTCGTTTATTAGCTAAAAATTTTATATCTTGGGAGTCTTTTTATCACGCTGTAAGACAAGAAAATGCTCTTGACATACTCACCCACATTGAAGGAATCGGTCCTGTTATGGCTGAATTTATTATTGACTTTTTTCAAGAAGAACATAATCAAAAATTGTTAGAGGGCTTGGTAAACAAAATCAAAGTATTAGATTTTGTTGCACCACAGCAAAAAGAAACACCATTTTCCGATAAAACAATTATTTTCACAGGAACACTAGAAACAATGACTCGTTCTGAAGCAAAAGCAAAAGCCCTTAGTTTAGGAGCAAAAGTTGTTAGTTCAGTTTCAAGTAAAACCGATTTTGTTATTGCTGGGAGTGCTGCAGGAAGCAAACTTACAACCGCTGAAAAATTAGGCATAACTATTTTAAGTGAAAAAGAATTTAAGCAAATGCTTGACGCCTAAAAAAAAAGAAGATATGATGTATTTAAGGGGAAGATATGATATCTTATTAAATATATAGGGCAAAAAAATGGTAGACGAAAAAGACGTTGAAACAACTGAAAAGCAAGAGATATTAACACGCCCAGCTTACGGTCTTGGTGCAGAGGGGGAATTACTCAATCAAATTGCAGCTCCTGACCGTAAAGAAGAACGTGAAAAAGAAAAAAAGAAAAAGAAGAAATCACAGCAAAAACCTGTTTCTTCAATTTCTTTTATTATTTTAATGCGTAGCACGTTGTTTATTGATGCAATAAAACGTAAATACAAAAAAGTTTTTCAATTTTTCTCATATATATGGATATTTTTTACCTGTCTTGTCTATGCTGGTGGAATTACAATGATTTTCACCATTAATTATGCTCGAACACACTTTCCCATTATTGTTGAAACTTATCTAAAGAGAAATAATATTGAGGTTGAAACACTTGAGGTTTCAGATAACACTTTATCACGCATTCGTTTATCTAATGTACAAGATATGAATAATTCCTACCATATTAGAAATATGTATTTATATTCCTCATTTGGTGATTTTTTGCGTAAAAAAGTACATCGTGTTGAATTTGATTATTTAACAGTTAAAATAAAAGATACAGGTTCAGATGTCGAAATGAGTCCTCTTTTTTCTATGTTGTTGAATATGGATAACCAACAAGATGTCACCATCGACTCTGTTGTTATTAAAAATGCCTTACTTGAAATTGAAGGTAAAAATTATAAAGTGCCTATCAATTTTTCACTTGATGCCCATTTTGGTGACACAAACGAAATGAATATTCCGTTGAGAATTCGAACAGAAGACACCAATTTAATGGGAAATCTTACATTAACAAAAACAGGAAAAGAATTTACTTGGACGCTTAGAAACCTACGCGGAACAACTAATTTATTAGATAAAAAAACAGAAAATTTATCAGGCTCTGTTGTATTAAAAACACGCGAATTAACACCTACAGATATTCAAATCAATGGTGTATTTGAACTTGGTTCTTCTGTTAAAAAAATTAAAGTTGATTTAAAAAGTAGAAAAAAAACATTTGAAGGAACTTTAGATTTTTCAGAAGCAACAAAGCAAGACAACAAAGAAAATATCCTTACAAAATTATCTGTTGACTTTGATGCACTTCATATAAATTCTTTTTCAAGTATATCTTCATTAAATCCAATTACTATTCATATTGAGCAAATTGGCAATCCATCTTTTTCTCTTAAAAATTTATCGGGGACATTATACGGCAATTTAGCCTGTGTCAATTTAAATTGTTCTTATGACATCACTGATGATACGCCAATTTCAATTGAAAAGGTAATTTATAAAGATGGAGTCAACACATATACAAATGATGAACCTGTTACTTTTACCGCAACTCAACAGGAAGATACTCTTAGATTATCTGGACATCTCTCTGTCGCAAATATCAAAGGGAACAATCTTGTCTTTGAAGGACAAAAACAACCTGCCAATACGAAATTGAAATTAAATGCAGATACTTTTTTAATTAAAACAGATGAATTAAACCCAGAGCGTTCCGCATCATTTTCGGCACAACAGTTATATCTAAAAGCTCCTGAGCACGAAATAAAGAACGCATCAATATATATTAAAGATATATACCGTATTGAACATCAGTATGCCCTAACCTCACCATATATTCAACTTTATAACAATGATGTGGTGAAAAAACCATTCTCTCTAAATATTTATTCCGAAAATGGACATACACAAGCTAAAGCTCTTTTTGCTGATGAGAAAATTCAAGCAAACTTTAATGGGATTGTAAATTTAAGTTCTGGTCATTTCTCTGGTACAATATTTATCCCACCTCTTTATCTTGAACAAATCAAAGATTTACCTCAAATTTCATCCCTTTTCCCTAAAGATATAGAGGATATAAAAGGACAAATTTCATTATATGGTAATATTGATTGGAAAAATGACAAACAAATTTCTGGTCCACTTTATCTTTCTTTAAAAAATATTTATTTTTCCAAAGGCAGTTCTAGAATTAAAAATTTAAATTCAGTTTTGGCATTACAATCACTACAACCTTTTATTTCTCAATCAGCTCAAAATATTTCTATTGATGAAATCGAAGCTGGCATTCCAATGCAAAATATTCGTGCCTCTGTTAGATTTGAAAATCAACAATTGCGTATATTCTCGCTCTCTAGCTCATTTGCTGGAATTCCACTTGTAGCTGATTTAACAACCATCCCATATAAAACAAACAACTCATTTTTATATTTTAGAAATGGTTCTATTTCGTGGGAAGATGTTAATCCTTACTTAAAAATTGAAGGGTTATCTTTAGCTGGAAATGGTAGTATTTATATTCCTGTTGAAGCAACGCCACAATCTATACAAATTAGAAATGCTGAAGTCAAACTCCTTAATACAATTTTGACATATACAGGTACAAATGAAGATTTAAAAAATACTCTTTTTAAAAATGCTGATGAATATATTATTAGAAGTGGCACATTTAATGTATCATCTCAAGCAAATAACATTTTGGATGCCTATATTAATATCGAAGGTAGAGAAAAAAATGAAACAGAACATCGGTTTTATCGTACTGACAAATCATTCAATTTTAATGAATTGTTTAAACCAGATAAAACTGAGCCCATTCCATCTCAAATTCTGAAATTACAAGATCAACTCTCACACAAATAGGAGGTTTTTTAGATAAAAAAAAGAGCAACATACTCAAAATAATATAATTTTTTATCAAAAAAGAAAAAAAGACTTGCAAATTTTATATTTTTTATGTATAAGATAAACCCTATTGTAAGTAAAAGACATCAATGGTTGATGTTTAACAAATTAGAAGAAGAGAGATTAAAATGGCAGTACCTAAGAAAAAAACATCCAAATCAAAAAAGAACATGCGTCGTTCACATTTGGCTTTGGGCACAAATGCATGTATTGAATGTCCAAAATGTGGCGAATTAACACGCCCACACCATGTTTGTGAATCATGCGGTCATTACAATAAAAAAGATATTATTGTAAAAGAAACATCTGAAGCAAAATAAGGAATTGACTGTTGAGCGAAACATTAGTCATATCAATTGATGCGATGGGGGGCGATAATGCTCCCCAATCAGTGATTGAAGGCGTCAGCCTTGTCGCAAAAAAAGAACCATCTGTATTTTTCTTCCTATACGGAGATGAAACACAGATAAAAAAATTAGCCGATGAATATAAAATACCTGATACACGATACAAAATTCATCACACAACAGATGTAATCAGAGGAGATGCAAAACCCTCTATTGCCATTCGTAGTGGTCGTGAAAGTAGCATGTGGAAAGCCATCATGTCTGTTCGCAATGGTTATTCTAAGGCCGTTGTGTCAGCAGGGAACACGGGAGCATTAATGGCTATGAGTAAAATTTGTCTTGGCACACTTCCTGGAATTGATAGACCCGCTATCGCGGCTGTTTTACCAACAAGTAAAACACCTCTTGTTGCCTTAGATTTAGGGGCAAATGCAGAGTGTAATTCACAAAATCTTGTTGAATTTGCGATTATGGGGCATGTTTTACATCGCGTTTTATATAAAACGAAACAACCTACTGTTGGCTTGTTGAATATTGGCTCTGAAGAAACAAAGGGCCGTGATGAAATAAGAGAGGCCGCCACCACATTAAAAGCATTAGAGGATAAAATTAACTTTATCGGCTTTGTTGAAGGCAATGATATTTGTGCAGGAAAAGCAGATGTTATTGTTTCTGATGGTTTTTCTGGCAACATCGCATTAAAAACCATCGAAGGGACCGCAAAATTCATTACAACAATTCTTAAAAAAACAATCAAACAATCTTTAGTTTCTAAGATTGGATTTTTATTAGCTACGCCCGCTTTACTCAAAATGAAAAAGGAAATGGATCCAAGAAATTATAATGGAGCTATGTTTTTGGGATTAAAGGGGATATCTGTTAAAAGTCATGGGGGTGCAGATGCATACGCTTTCGCTTGTGCATTAGAATCAGCAATTCATATGGCAAAAAATGATTTGTGCAATAAAATAAAAGAGGAACTTCGTCATACAATTGATGTTGATGTTCCAGATGTTATCGTTGAATAAAAAAAGGGTTATAAAATGATTAGATCTATCATCTCTGGAGTTGGCGGTTATCTGCCTGAAAAAATTTTAACAAATTTTGATTTAGAAAAAATGGTCGAAACCAGTGATGAATGGATTCGTGAACGAACAGGCATCCAATCTCGTCATATAGCAGCTCAAGATCAAACGACATCGAGCTTAGCAATTGAAGCTGGTAAAGATGCATTAAAAAATGCTGGATTAACAGGGACAGATTTGGATTTAATTATTTTAGCCACAACAACTCCAGATGATACAACTCCTGCGACTGCTATGCGTGTTCAAGCAGATTTAGGTGCCGTTAATGCTTTTGCATTTGATGTACAAGCTGCTTGCTCAGGTTTTATGTATGCTCTTAGTGTTGCAGATAAATTTATTCAAACTGGGACTGTTAAAACAGCACTCGTCATTGGAGCTGAAACGCTCTCTCGTATTGTTGATTGGAACGATAGAAACACTTGTGTTCTTTTTGGAGATGGAGCTGGAGCCGTTATTCTACAGGCAAAAGAAATAGATAAAAATGATGTTAATAGTGCCGGGATTTTAGATATCATTTTACATTCTGATGGCACATTAAGAGATTTACTCACAACCACAGGTGGTGTATCTCGCACACAAACAGCAGGTTATGTTCATATGGAAGGGAGAGAAGTTTTCCGACATGCTGTTACAAATTTATCAAATGTAGCACAAGAAGTCATTGACAAAACAAATATTTCTCTTGCTGATATTGATTTTTTGGTACCACATCAAGCTAATATTCGCATTATTGAGGGAACAGCTAAAAAATTAGATATTAGCCTAGATAAGGTTATTATCACACTTCCTCACCAAGGCAATACATCTGCAGCATCCATTCCATTAGCACTGTATGAGGGTGTTAAATCTCAAAAATTGAAAAAAGGAGATTTAATTTTATTAGATGCTATGGGAGCTGGTTTTACTTGGGCCGGAGCTCTTATTAGATTATAATTTTTTCTCATAGTGAGAAAAAAATACTTGAAAATATTTGAATTTTATGACATTCTAGGATTAGAAAATTTTTAATTAATAAAGGAAAAAAACATGACACAAAAAACAATTACACGTGCAGATATAGCAGATGCTATCTATCGCGAACTTGGGTTTTCACACGCTGAATCATTTAAGTTGATTGAACAAATGTTACAAGATATTATCGAAGCATTGTCTGAAGGTGAAACAGTGAAAATTTCCAAATTTGCTTCATTTATCCCTCACAAGAAAAAAGAACGTGTCGGTCGCAATCCAAAAACAGGTGTCAAACATGCTATTTCACCACGTACAGTTGTTTCATTTAAGGCATCTAATACCTTAAAAAATATGTTAAAAAATAGCTAATAGGAGTGTTTTATGCTAAAGGCTGAAAATGCCTATCGAACCATAACAGAAGTTGCAGAATTACTGCAAGTACCTGCGTCTGTTTTGCGGTTTTGGGAAACACAGTTTTACCAAATAAAACCGATGAAACGAATGGGAAGACGGTATTATCAGGCTGAAGATGTTGTTTTATTAGCAAGGATTCGCGATTACCTTTATAAAGAAGGTTTTACCATAAAAGGGGTACAAAAAAGACTGCGGGCTAATAAATCATCTACAGGGAGCATTGTTGAAAAGGATTCGTCTAATTTAGCAATTGATAAATTCGTTCAAGAAATCTCTGAAATAAAATCAACCCTTGAGGATTATATCTCGTAAAAGAAGTGCTATTTTATAGCACTTCTTTTTATCTCTTATTTTTTCTTTGTTCCACATCCGCAACCTGGCATATTAATCCCCTCCTTTCCTATTTGAATATGAAAATTATCTACCTAAATAAATTAAGAATCGCTTTTATACTTGTCAATAGAGAATATTTTTGCTAGACTTAAGAAAAATTTACCAATCCGATATACCCAATGATAAAAAAAATTAATAAAATTTTTATAACATTATTTCTTTTATTTGTTTCAGGTTGTGCAAATAAAAATCCGCTAACAGAATTTCAATTTCAAACTCTGACTGTGCCACCGTATGTCGTTGCCTCGTGGTACCGAATTACAGAACCAGGAATGCCTTTAAGAATTTATATTGAAGGTGACGGACATTCTTTTGATGCCTATAATAGGCCTACAAACAACCCAACTCCACGCTCAACTTTTTTAAGAGATATTGCATCAAAAGATCCCAATCCAAATGTTGTTTATCTTGCACGACCTTGTCAATATTTACAGACAAGTACATGTACACAAAATGATTGGACTTGTGCTCGTTTTTCACCACAAATTGTCAACAGTATGGAGGCATCTGTTCACTTGCTTTCCAAAAAAGCACGCACAAAAGATTTAATCCTCATTGGATATTCTGGCGGAGCACAAATTGCAGGATTGATTGCTGTAAGGAATCCAAAACAGATTCAAAAAATTGTCACCATTGCTGGCGTCCTCGATCAAGAAGCTTGGACAACTTACCATCAAGATACACCACTAACAGGTTCTCTTAATCTAAAAGATTTTCAATCAATTTTTAAAACAATTCCGCAAAAACATTTTGTTGGTGGAAAAGATAAAGTTGTTCCTGTTGAGCTAACAAAAACATTTGTTGGCGATGATACCAAAATTGTTATTCTTCCAAAAGCCGACCACCAAAATGGTTTTGATTCCATTGTTCAAGAGATTTACCAAATAGATTAAGGAGACAAAATGACAAAAACAGTTTGGGTTCTTGCAGATGATAGGATGGGCAATGTCAACCAACTGTTAGGCATAGCTGAAAATTTAGGTTATCCCTATGTCAGAAAAGATATTCGTTATACAAAGTGGGTTAAATTACCTAATTTTTTAAGGGGAAAAACGCTTATTGGCTTAACAAATGAATCAAAGGAAAATCTAAAAACAACTTCATTCCCAGATATCGTATTAAGTGCTGGACGCCGTTCATTTCCTGTTGCTCTTTGGATAAAAAAACAATCCAAAGGGAAAACAAAAATTGTTCAATTAATGAATCCAGGAATAGCACATTTTAAAACAGCCGATCTTGTTGTATTGCCGTACCACGATCAATACAAAGGGTATTCAAAAAATGTACTTTTAACTCTTGGCACACCACACAGAATTACACCCAAACGTCTTATTGATGAAAAGAAAAAATGGGAACCCGTATTCCAAAATTATAAGGCTCCACGTTTATCATTAATTGTTGGCGGAGCAACAAAAAACAAACCGTTTACTATCGAAATGGCAAAAACATTATTAAATGATGCATTATCACTTTCACCAAAAAGTATTTTAGTGACAACATCAAGAAGAACGCCTAATGAAGTGACAACATATTTAAAAGATAATCTTCCACAAGAAATAACTTTTTTCTACCAATTTGGCGATAAACAAGAAAATCCTTATTTCGGACTTATGGCATGTGCTGATATGATTCTTGTTACAGGCGACTCCATGTCAATGTGCTCTGAATGTTGTGCAACCAATGTACCTGTTTTTATTTTTGCACCAGATGCTATGATGAGTGAAAAACACAAACGCTTTCATTTTTCTCTTTTTAAAGAAGGGTACGCACTTCCGTCTGGCTCAAAAATGCAATCTGTCAAGGGTGGATTTAATCCCTCTGCAAAAATCATTCATCATATAAAAAATTTATTTTAGGAGATATTCGTGGCAAAACTATCTGTTTTAATAGCACTTTCAAGTAATGAAAATATTACAAATTTATGTTTGGAAAGTTTAACACTGCAAACTTTTGATGATTTTGAATGCTTATGTGTTATACAAAATCAAGATGAATATCCCTTTCTATTAAATCTTATCAAAAAAGATAATCGTTTTAAATTAATAAAAACACAAAGCATCCCAGAAACGAAATGGGATGCATACAACGAAGCTTTATATCACGTAAAGGGGAAATATGTCCTTTTCTTAAATGATACAGATTTGCTCCACATTCAAGCTTTGGATATTTTTTATGATTCTTTGCGTTACACACATACACAATTAGCCACATCAAACCCAACGTATTTTTCCACACAAAAAGTCGAAAAAAAACAAAAAAGCATTATCCATTTTGATAAAAGCGTATTAAAAAAACGAAATCAGAATATTTTACCTGATTTTTGGCAAGAAAATCCGTTTCATATTGATGCACAATTGGAAGGGAAAGTATTTAGTGCAGAAATTGTTTCTTATCTTAAATTTCACACAAATTTAAAAGAATTTGCTCCTTACTTTTTTATAGAACAATTTTATTCACTTATTAAAGATATTGTTTACATTAAACATCCAATTTATCTTTGTAGAAAGGAATCTCATATCCCCGCACTATCTTCTTTTGAAACGCTTGTGAATTTAAAAGAACGTATTATTTTTGAGTACGCATACTTTATAGAATCTGGGCGAATAAACGGGTATAATACTATTGTGTTAAAAAGAAGATGTTCACAAGACTTTTTTAATGCCTTAAAACAGGTTATTTTGCATACACCTGAACGTACTCTCATCTGCATTAACCAACAAATTATTACCCTCATTCATGAAATGAAAGAATATGACATGATGCAAGGATTAAGTTTATCCATATTTCAAAAAACGATTGTTTTTTTATTAACAAAAAACAAACTTTCCTTTGCAAAAAAATTGCTAAAATTTTTATTTTAAGATTTACTTTGCTCCACGGATTTCATCATATCGCTTTTTAATTTCTTGTATATCTGCCCACATCAAAGCCTTAGGAGAACCAGGTCTAGCAATTGGATTTCTAAGCAAATATGAGGGGTGAAAAATAGGCATCATTTTTGACCCATAAGGACCATCAAACCACTTACCTCTCACTTTTGAAATAGCTCCAGCATCGGGCAAAAAAGATGTTAATGCAACACGGCCACAGAGCAAAATAATTTTTGGTTTTAAAATTCTCAACTGTTCATCCAAATAAAAGCGGCATGCTTTTTTTTCATCAGGAAGCGGATCTCGATTTTCTGGAGGTCGACACTTTAACGTATTGCAAATATAAATATCCTTTTCCCGAGTTAATCCAACCGATTCTAAAATTTTATCTAAAAGTTGCCCTGCTCGACCGACAAAGGGTTTTCCTTGCATATCTTCATTAAAACCTGGTGCTTCACCAATCAAAACAATATTTGAATTTGGAATACCATCTGAAAAAACAATATTTGTTCTTGTTTTCCCTAATGGGCATTTTTGACATTCTAAACATTGTTTTTTTATATTTTCTAATTCTTCAAACATAAAACCTCCATTATTTTTCTCCACTTTACAAAATATTTTATAAAAAAACAATCTTTAAAAGGGTGTCTTGATTTTTTTATATATTCTGTGCTAAATAAAAAGATAAGAAAGGTTTTATAATGAAAAAAAAGCAACTACCAGATATAGATAAATTTTCAAAATTTTTATCAATGAAAATTTTGAAAAAGCCTATTATATCTATATATCAATTTAAACGTGGTGCGTCCTCTTTTAACTATTTAGTCAAACTAAAAGATAGAAAATTTCTTGTTAAATTGGCTTGGAAACATAAAAAAGAGGGTGTGGAACGGTTAGTTAGTATAATAAAGACATTAACAACTCAACAAACCATTCCGCTTGCTGGTATTATACCTATACAAAATGATTATTTATTTAAATACAAAGACAGCTATGGTTTTGTATTAGAATATATTGATGCTAAATCTATCCCTGCAAATAAATTTTCATCTTATCATTTAGCAACTGTTTTACAAACATACCACCTTTTTCAACAAACAAAATGGGTGGATAAAAACCTTCTTATTCCTGCTTATAATTTTGCTGATTTACAAAAAAAATATTCCGAAAATTGTCTATTAATGGTGAAATCTTTTAAAAGACATCTGTTGTTGAAATATCTTCTTAAAATAATGCAAAAAAAATTACTAGAAATTGGAAAAACACCTCTTAAAATTGTTCCAGAAAAAAAATGCGTTATTCACGGGGATTTTCACCATAACAATATTTTATTCCAAGATAAAAAACTTGCTGCAATTCTTGATTTTGAAGACATTGGTTATGGTTATGCATCAGAAGATCTTATTCGATTTATTTTATGTTTGAATGCTCGATTACCTATTTTTTATAATGCCAAAAAACGTCTTATAAATACATTGGATATCATAATGGGCGAATTTAAATATAGCTATGACGAATGGATGCTTGGTCTTAATTCTTTTACACTTCAAAAAATGAAAAAAGTATTTTCAAAACCACAAAAACCATCGATTGATCTAATTAAGAAACTTTTTCATCTCATTATTTTTATGAAAAAGTATGAATTTCTTGAAACCGAAATAAAAAAAAGATGCCTCTAATCAGCCAAGCTTTTTTGAGCAAAAACATCAGGGTTGTTTAATCCTGCCAATCTAGTAATCGTATGGATGACATTTTCAGTATTGTATTCAACATCCTTGTTTTTTTGAAGATTATTCACTGTTGTTGGTCTGTCTTTTTTATATTTATCAGATAACCACACAACAAAAGGAACACTTGTCATTGGTTCGTTTGCAAGTTCAGAATGTCCCAAAATTTTATGCGTTGTCGTGTCATAAATATCTTCTCCGTGATCACTAAAATACAAACAACAAGCTTTTTCATTTAAAGCTTCAACATTATCAATAATTTGATTTACTACATAATCAGTATATCTAATACTATCGTCATATGCATTTAGTAAAATATGCCCTTGAGGCGTTAGTGCTTTATGCCCTAAATTTTCTTTAAAACATTGCCATTCTGCAGGATATCTATTTGTATAGGCAGAATGTGACCCAATTAGATGAATAAAAATCATCTTTTTCCTTACTGATTTATCATTTAATATCTTTTCAATATCTGGCAACATATCACCATCAAATCCTGCTTTTTCAAAGCGTTTCATTCCACTAAAATTATATGATTTTTCCCAATCAGCATGTGAGGATATAGCCGTTACCAGCGTATCGGATAACGCATATTGATTTGACAACCAATATGTTTTAAAACCAGCCTGCTTAAAATAATCAACAATTGTTCCTTTTTGTGTTAAAAATTCAGGATGTTCTTTATCTGCAAATGTTAAAACTTTTTCCAAAACAGGCATTGTTTGTGCAAAAGGAGAATATACCTTATTAAACACAAATAAATCGCTTTTTCTTGCATTTGAAAAAGGCGTTGTATCTCGTTCATACCCATATAACCCTAAGTGAGTCCTATTTGCTGATTCCCCGATAATAACAATATAAGTTTCTGATTCTTCTTTTGATGTATCAGATGAAATTTCATCAAATGGTTTTGCATTATTTTTTGAAAGTATTTTCTTTAACTCACCATATGTTTTTTTGTATTCAAAAAAATGATATATCACATTACTATATGGATTTAGCACATAACCATCTTTAAATTTAAACCCTTTTTTAAATAAATTTCGAATAAATGGGAATCCAAAAATAACACAAATAATTGTCCCCATTAACTGTGTTTTTAGTGTTAGTTCAACACTCTGTATCTGTAATAGAAAAAAAAGAGGTCCAAAAATAAATAGTCCACCCAAAACAAAAAGTATCGCGGGAATATTTTGTGTTAAAAATTCCTTTGTTTCTTTCATATTTGAAACAAATAATGTAAAAAAGGTATTTAACCCAATTCTTGTTTTAAATAAATAGATGTGTCCCAGTTCTAAAAACATCAAAGGCATAAAAATAAAATGAACACATAACAAATAACCTTTTAAACATTCTGGGAATATAAAAACAGGCAAAAGAACTAGAAAACAAATCGGAAAAGTACGCATAACATCTTTTAAAAACAATTGATAAAATTGCTTATTTTTTAAATTAGCCTGTTTAAGTGATTTAAAAAAAGTATAAAATAGAGGCAAAAAACCAATCAAAGCGATATATATTGCACCAGAAAATAAATTTGACATTCCTTTAATATCCTGTATGATAAAAAATATGAATTTATTTTACTGAAAGGGTCAAAAAATGTCAATCTTAATTAGACATGTCTTACTAAACAATACTCCAGTTGACATTTTAATCAATCAAAATAAAATTGAAAAAATAGCAACACATATTCCAACTGCTCTTTCTGATACAGTTATTCAAGCAGAAGGAAAAGCTATTCAACCTGCTTTTTATAATATGCATACCCATTCGCCCATGGTTCTATTCAGAGGGATTGGTGAAGATAAAGATTTATTTGATTGGTTACAAAAAGATATTTGGCCAAGGGAAGAAAAACTAACAAAAGAACAGGTTTATATTGCCTCTCGCATGGCAATATTAGAAATGATTAAAACAGGAACAGTCCTATTTAATGATATGTATTTTTTTATGGATGAGACAATCCGTGCTATTGACGAAATGGGCGTTCGAGGTCTTGTTTCTTGTGTTGCAATGGATTTATTTAATCCCCAAACAACCCGTCAAAAGAAAAAAGATATGACAACCTTTATATCTACACCATCGCCTTGTAATCGTGTAATCAAAACAGTCGCCTGCCATGCTATCTACACAGTTTCTGAAGAACTACTTTTATTTAGCAGAGATTTGGCATTAAAGAATAACACTTTTTTACACATTCATCTTGCTGAAACAAAAAAAGAAGTGGATGATTGTCTTGAAAAAACAGGTTTAACACCCACACAATACTTGGATAAATTAGGACTATTAACCAAAAAAACTATTTTAGCCCATTGTGTGTGGCTAAATGAAGAAGATCAAAATATTATAAAGCAAAGGGGTTGCCTTATTGCACATTGTCCAATTTCAAATTTAAAACTTAATTCAGGACAAATGCCCCTTCACACTTATCAACAAAAAGGGCTTAATATTTCACTTGGTACGGATGGTGCTTCATCCAACAACGCTCTTAGCATGTTTTCAGAAATGAAAATAGCCGCCCTTTCTGCAAAGGGAGAATCACATAATATCACCGCTGCCCCTGTTCAAAGTATTTTAAATATGGCACAGAAAAATGCCGCCCATTTTTTGGGTTTAAACACAGGTACAATTCAAGAAGGTACGCTTGCTGATTTTATTTTGATAGATTTAAACAACACACTTACACAGCCAGCGAAATTTTTAAATTCACATATGGTCTATAGTATGGATTCATCTTGTATTAGTGATGTTTGTGTTAATGGGCGGTTTGTTCTTCAAAACAAAAACCACCCATTTGAAAATGAAATTATAGACTCATTTATTAATTTAAGCGAGTCACTTTTCTAAAGTTGCTAAATTGCTTTTTCTTGTTTGATATAGTGAAAGAGCAATCCCTAAAGCAAGAATGCCAAAGGTAACAATTAAAGACGTTGCTGTTGTTACTTTTAAACCAATATAAGGCAAAAAGATTTTTGATCCAATAAATATTAAAACAAATGATAACGCATGCTTTAAATAAACAAATCGTGTTACCGCTTGAGCCAATAAGAAATATAGTGAACGCAAACCCAATATCGCAAAAATATTACTCGTATAAACAACAAAAACATCTTGCGTAATTAAGAAAATGGCAGGGATACTATCAATTGCAAAAATCACGTCCATTGTTTCAATAATAATCAATGCCAAAAATAAAGGTGTTGCAATCCATTTTCCAGCCTGTTTAATAAAAAAGTGTTCTTCATGCAATTGATTTGTCATCGGAATATAACGCTTAATAAATGAAAGCATTTTCCCCTCAGAGGCTTGTGCTTTATCTTCTTCCTCATCATCTTTCATTGTTTCAATAAGCATTTTTGCACCAGTATAAATCAAAAATGCTGAGAAAAGGTACAATACCCAGTGAAACTGACTAACCAATTGTGCACCAACTAAAATCATCAATGCACGCATGACAATAGCACCCAATACACCCCAAAATAAAACTCTATGCTGATAAATTGCTGGTATTTTTAATGAAGTAAAAACCAATGAAATAACAAAAATATTATCCATCGACAAACTAAATTCTACAAGATATCCTGTATAAAAAAGCATTCCAATGTCAATGCCTTTTTCATACAAAACAAATAGTCCAAAAAGTAATGAAACAGCCATATATGAAAGGCAAATTTTAAGAGTCCCTTTCATTGTTGGAGTATCTGATTTTCTGTGAAATACAAATAAATCTAAAAATAAAATTGTAAAAACAATTAGAGCAAAAACAACCCACATTGCTCCTGTTGATAAGTGTGATAATGTATCTAACATTTTTACATCCTTTGTTATTTTGGTTTGTCATTAATTAATGGCCTACGAATAGGATTTGACGCCAAACCCCGTTTACAAAATTCTTCCCACGGAAAAGTTTGTCCTGGATCAAATTTTCTATTTGGTGCAATATCTGAATGTGCCACCACATTCTCGGGTTTAATATGATAGCGTTTCATGATATCAGCACAAAGTTCTGTACCAGCCTGTATCTGTTCTTTTGAAAAATCTGTAAATGTTCTTTCCCCTAAAGCAGGACATTGAAATTCAATCCCAATTGAATGAGAATTAATATCTTCAGTTATATCACCCCACGTTGAAACACCCGCATGCCAAGCACGCTTATCTTCTGGAATAACTTGATAAACAGTCCCATCTCTATCAATCACATAGTGGGAACTCACACGTCCACCGTCCTCTTTTTCAATAAAAATAGAAAGTGTTTCATCAATAGAATTAGTTGCTGTTGCATGAAAAACAATCATATCAATATCAGATTTTCTTTCATCAAAATGCAACGATGGCTTTTGAATAATTTTCATACTTTCTCCATCATCTTTTTTAATGTTACAGGACGCAAAAAACTATGACACAATGATATTGCTAAAGCATCAGCTGCGTCGGCCGGTATATTTTCAGGCACAGATTTTAATAATGTTCTTACCATCATATCAACTTGTTTTTTATCTGCATGACCAACACCCACAACCATCTTTTTTATTTGGTTAGGTGTATATTCAGCCACGGGAATTTTAAAAAGTGCTGGTGTTAATAAAACAACGCCTCTTGCTTGTCCCAATTTTAAGGTTGAATTTGGATTTTTATTAACAAAAGTTTCTTCAACTGCAGCCTCATCTGGCTCATATGCTTCAATAATTTTTTTTAAATCAACATGAAGTTCACTTAATCTAGAGCTTAACTCATTTTTATCATCAGGATTAATCACTCCAGCAGCAATAAAACGCAAACGGGAGCCATCTTTTTCAATGACTCCCCAGCCTGTATGTCTTAATCCTGGGTCAAGCCCTAAGATTCGAACCATTTTTACTCTCCTAACTGTTCCATAATTTCATCAGGAATATCTGCATTTGTAATGACACGTTGCACGTCATCATCTTCATTTAACAAATCAATAAATTTCATTAATTTTTGAGCTGTTTCTAAATCTGTAATTTCTTTTTGCACCATTGGTTTCCAATCACGTCTTGCAACATTTGGCGTACCAAGTTTTGCCTCTAAAGCATCACGGACAGCACCCAAATCATCTGGTTGACATGTGATTTCATGCGTTTCATCTGTTGAGATAACATCATCAGCACCTGCATCAAGAGCCGCTTCAAAAATTGCATCTGGCGTTCCGACAGCAACAGGATATTCAATATAACCAATGCGTTCAAAATTAAATGTTACAGATCCTGTTTCACCTAATGAACCACCATTTTTTGAAAACAAAGAACGAAGAACAGGAGCTGTTCTTGCCCGATTATCTGTGAGAGCTTCCACGATTACAGAAACCTTACCAGGGCCCATACCTTCATAACGAACTTCTTCGTAATTGGATGTGTCTGTTCCCTGTGTTCCTTTTAAAATCGCACGTTCAATATTGTCCTTTGGCATATTTTCAGAACGAGCTGTTTGAATAGCTAAACGCAACCGTGGGTTTGCAGCAGGGTCACCCCCACCTTGTTTTGCCGCAACGGTAATTTCACGTGCTAATTTTGAAAAAACTTTTGCACGCATCTTATCTTGTGCACCTTTACGGTACATAATATTTTTAAACTGTGAATGTCCTGCCATAATTGTTTTCCTTAAATTAAAATTTTAAAATATGAGCGATTATATCATACTTCATGTGTATTTTCAAGCGTTTGACCAATACGAACGGGAAAAATTTCTCTTGCCCGACCCGTTTTTTCATCAATATCCGCACAAACAGCACAAAAAGTTGCATTTTTTTCAGCGGGTTCCAAGCGTCCTTTTTTATCCCCCCCCAAAAACCGATGGAATGCTAATTCTTTTTTCATTCCAATAACAGAATCATAATCCCCGCACATACCGATATCAGAAATATAGGCTGTCCCGCTATTTAGAACATGTGCATCTGCCGTTGGAATGTGTGTATGTGTGCCAACCACCAAAGAGGCATGACCATCTAAAAAGTGCCCTAAAGCCACTTTTTCAGCTGTTGCCTCAGCATGAAAATCCACAACTAAAACATCATAATCTTTCCCCTTTTTATACGTTTCTAACCATTTTTGAATAGCAAGGAAAGGACTATCTACTGAACGCATAAAAACGCTCCCTAACAACTGGACAACCGCTACACGAACCCCCGATTTTGATGGAACAATACAAAATCCTTTTCCAACTGTATTTTCTGGATAATTCATAGGTCGAATAATATTGTCCTTTTCATTTAAAATAGGGAAAATGTCAGGTTTATCAAACGAATGATTTCCAAGCGTAATAACATCTGCACCTTGTGTTAAAAATGCTTCATACATTTTAGGACTAATCCCAAAACCATGTGCTGCATTTTCACCATTTACAATAATAAAATCCAAATTTAGTTGTTCTTTTAATTTAGGCAAACAAGACATTACCAATTTTCGGCCAGCCTTACCAACAACATCTCCACAAAATAATATTTTCATACTGCTTCTTCTTTATTATCTTCTTCATTTAACGTATCAGCAAGAGATGTGATTTTTTCAGCCAATACTGTAATTGAGTTTGCAATTTGTTTTTGATTCTCTAAAAAAGAATCCACATTTACATTTTTTTCAAGTTGACTTTTTTCTTCCGCCAACAAAAGACAAAGCATGGCGAGTAATTGTCCCTCTTGCATAAACCCAATTGATTTCAACAATTTTTCAGCTCGTGCATCTAAATTTCCAGCGAGCGTTTCCATATACGCCTCTTGCCCATCAGCACAAGAAAATTTATAATATCTGCCACCAATTTTTAAAGAAACAACAGCCATTATTCACCTCCTTGATTTTGATGATACGTTGCCAAGGCATTATCAATACGCATATAAGTTTTGCGGATAATATTTTTTAATTCTTCGACTTTATGGACAGCTTGCTCCTTATCTTTTTTGGTTTGATGCAACGCTGTTTCCAATTTAACAACAGCTTGTTCTAATTGATTAACCGCATTTTTAATTTCTTCCATTTTGTCACCTATATATTTCGTCTTGCTTTAAATGCCAATTGCAATGTCCCATCATCTAAATAATCAAGCTCACCACCGACAGGAACACCCCTTGAAAGCGTTGAGATATTCACATCAAACTCTGACAATCTATCAGACAAATAATGCACGGTTGTTTGCCCCTCAATTGAGGCGGGCAATGCAAGAACAACCTCTTTAACCGCCTTAGCAGCAACTTTTTCAACAAGCTCTTTAATCCGCAACTCATCAGGGCCAACCCCATCTAATGCAGAAAGAACGCCACCCAAAACATGGTAAACCCCTTTAAAAACACCAGCTCTTTCAAGTGCCCACAAATCTGAAACGTCTTGCACAACACAAACAACTGACGAATCTCGCTTAGTGTCTGAACAAATAGCACATGGAACACTTGTATCCATATTTCCACAACATGGGCAAGGCTGGACACGTTCTAAAACGGCCTGCATGGCTGCCACTAATGGTACAAATTTACTTTCCTTTTGTTTTAATAACGACAAAACTGCCCGCCTTGCAGATCGAGGTCCCAAAGCAGGCAATTTTGAAAGCAAACTGATTAATTGTTCTAACTCAGGTGCAGCCATTTTCAACCTTTAGAATGGCATTTTAAAACCAGCGGGCAATCCAAGTGAAGATTGGATTCGCTCCATCTCAGATGCCATTGTTTTTTCAACATTTTCAAAAGCTGACCGCATAGCAATCAAAACCAAATCTTCCAATGTTTCCGTATCTTGGGCATCCACAACAGCTGGATTAATTGAAACAGAAACAGGCATATGTTTCCCCGTTACAACCACTTTAACAGCTCCATTTGCAGCAACACCTTCAAACTCTTGTTTTTCCATCTTTTGTTGCAAAATAGTCATTTGAGATTGAACCATTTGAGCTTTTTTCATTAAATCACCAATATTACGCATATTTTTCTCCTTAAAAATTATAAAAAAGTTACATTTGAGGTTATTATAGAAAAAAAACTTTCAAAAGTAAATTATTATCTTTCATTTTTAACAAAAAGATTTAAGAAAAAAGACTCGTTTTAAGCTTTTTTTATTTTATTTTCCTTTAATGAAATTGAGAGCGGTTTAAAAACCGCCTCCACCTCCGCCTCCAGAACCACCTCCAGAACAGCCACCATCCGAAAATCCATTACTTCCTCTAGAACCACCACTTGATGACCCAGTTGATAAAGAATGAATACTCGAACTAACAGTTGAAAAAACAACAGCATTTCTAAACACATCATCGCTAGATGCCTCAAAATTAAAATAAGACTTCATTTTTTCAACCCACTGATTTTGCATACCAAGCAACACAGCATAAGGTAATAATTTGTCCATTTCAGCTTGCTGAGGTGCTTTATATTTCAAATCATCAGCTCCGTTTAAGAACATTTTTATTCCCTCTAAATGTTCAACAAGGAAAAGTCCTTTATCATAAACACGAATGATAATATACTTATAAAATGCAATAAAACAGGCAAATATTAAAACATAGAAAAGCACTTTAAAATCTAACATTGGAGAAAATGGATTATCTAACCCTAAATCAAACAATTCATTAAACATCGCCCCAAAAAAACCAAGACACCAAAACACGATAAAAGCAATATTAAAAATACTTTTAAATAGTTTTAAAATCCAACCTCTTTCCCTTTTAAACAACATTAAAACTATATTTGAAATTGCAAACACACCAAGGCCCAATACCACAGCAGGTGCAAAATTTGAAAAAGTTTCAAAATACAATAAAAAAGAACCAACACAACACCAAAACATCAAAAAACTAAACATGATATATTGTGCTGTATTCTTTTTATACAAACTATCTATCTCAGATTCAGAGTGCTTTTTGTAAGCTGTAATATACCTAAAAAATGAAGCATTATATTTCCCTTTTTTTAAAGTATAATTCTCTTTTGCCATTTCAAGGAAAAACTTTTCATCTGAATTTTCAGGTATTATGTTTTTATTTTTTTCAAAGAGAATTTCATTCTCAAGCGCCTTAACATTCAGCAATCCTCTTTGCGAAAGGTACGCCAAATGAGGCATAACCAAATTAAGCGAATCCAAGTCAACGTGGTGATATCTCCACAGTAAATACAAGGCTCCTAAGCTGTTAAATTTCGGTGCATCAAATCTTGGATAAACAGGCCTTTTGTCACCATCTTTTCCATGCTTTTTCCAAGAGGAATAAGAATAAAATGCTAACAATACAAAAAGCATTATAACCGCAAATTTAAAAAGCCAATTTAATCTTTTATCTAAGAATAAACCACCTTCTGGGATTTGAAAAAAACCAGAAGCTGAAACAACTCTTAAAGTCATAGCCTCTCCTGTTTTTACCCCATCAGGCAAAGAAATAAAAATCTGATTGCCTTTTCTTTCTACATTTGAATTTTGTTTTTTTGTTCCATATATTCCTGTAAAAACCTCTGGTTTTCCAATCAAATCCAATCCCTCTGGCAAACGAACAATAGCTTCAACGGATAAAATATCAAAATCCCATTCATCCCCTATTAGATTATGATACAATTCATCTTTTGTTTTTTCATCATTTTGTCTTATAATATTATGGTATTTATATGTTATTTTATATTCATAAATACCTGATAAAATATATTTATTCATATCACCTAAATAGATGCGTTTTTTCCCATTTTGCACCTGAGTAGTATAGGGAATATTTTTACCATTTCTTGTCACAGATAAGATTGAAACAGGTGTTTTACCCCCAGCATGCTTTAATGGAAAATCCCTATAAATCCCTTTTTTAATTTTTTTGCCAAGTGCTCTAACTTTAATTGTTTCTTGCATATCTAAAGAGGAATCTTTATTTAAAGTTGCACCAATTCCATAAAACAAAATTTCTTCTTTTTTAACTTCAGCTTTTGCCCCTGAAAAACCGAATAAACAGCCCCAAAAAAACACTACAAAAAATATTTTTTTAATCATTAAGACACTCCTTAATAGATGGCACATTTTTTTCATGCAAGCCATCTAACTGGAAAAAAGGTTTTGCTGAAACTTTTAAAACTTTTTGAAACAAACAAATCGGAAACAAATTTATAAACGTGTTAAAATTTCGCACAACACCATTATAATATCTACGTGCATATTGCAAATCGTCTTCTATAAGAACAAGGTCTTGTTGCAATTGATGAAATAGCTCATTGGCTTTCAACTCAGGGTAATTCTCTTTTAACATTAAAACGGTGCAAATACCCTTCTCAAATTGATTTTCAAAACATTCCTTTTGTGCGAGCTTTTCTGTTGTCATAGCTTTTGTTCTTAAAGTTATAATATCTTCTAATGATTTAGATTCGTATACACAATAACCTGACACAACTCGCACCAAATTGGGAATCAAATCATATCGCCGTTTTAGTTGAACTTCTACCCCACTTTCTGCTTCAATAAATAAATTTTCAAGACGGATAATTTTATTGTAAACCCAAATTAAAAAACAAATAATAATCCCACAAAAAATCAACCACATCATTTTTCATATCTCCTTATGTTTACTATAAAAGAAAACACACCCAAAAACAAGATAAAATTCCCACCTTAGAAAGAACAAACAAACACCCCAAAACTCTTTTTAGAAAAACTTGATTTTTTGATTTTTTTTTGATAAGATACGCAAAAATCAAAAGGATTACAAATGACAGACTTATCACATATTAGAAATTTTTCAATTGTTGCACACATTGACCATGGCAAATCCACTTTGGCAGACAGACTTATTCAAAAATGTGGTGCTGTTACTGATAGAGAGATGAAGGAACAGCTTTTAGACAATATGGATATTGAGCGTGAACGAGGCATTACCATCAAAGCTCAGACAGTTCGTTTGAATTATAAAGCTCAAGATGGTGAAGATTATATTCTCAATCTTATTGATACGCCAGGGCATGTTGACTTTGGATATGAAGTCAGCCGCTCTCTTGCGGCGTGTGAAGGCTCCCTCTTAGTGGTTGACGCCTCCCAAGGGGTTGAGGCTCAAACACTTGCAAACGTCTATAAAGCTCTTGATGCCAATCATGAAATTGTGCCTATTATCAATAAAATTGATTTACCTGCAGCAGAACCAGACAGAGTCAAAGCTCAAATTGAAGATGTTATTGGTATTGATGCATCTGAGGCTCCACTTATTTCTGCAAAGACAGGCATTGGTATTGATGAGGTTTTAGAAACAATTGTCACAAAATTACCAGCTCCTCAAGGGAATACCAACGCCCCTCTTAAAGCTATGCTTGTCGATTCATGGTATGATTCATATTTAGGAATCATTGTTTTGGTTCGTGTTATTGATGGCACACTAAAAAAAAGTACCACAATCAAAATGATGGCAACAAATGCTGTTTATAAGGTGGAACGTTTGGGGCACTTTATGCCAAAAATGCAAGATACAACTGAACTTAAAACAGGGGAACTTGGTTTTATTATTTGTGGAATTAAATCTATTGGCGAAACAAGAGTTGGCGACACAATCACAGATGAAAAAAATCCAACAAACGAAGCTCTCCCAGGGTTTAAGCCAAGTTTAAGTGTTGTTTTTTGCTCTTTATTCCCTGTGGATATGAGTGATTATGAAAATTTAAAAGAATCACTTGGAAAACTTCAATTAAATGATGCAAGTTTTCAATTCACACCTGATAAATCTCAAGCATTGGGGCAAGGGTTCAGATGCGGATTCTTAGGTCTATTACATATGGAGATTATTCAAGAACGTTTGAGTCGTGAATTTAATCTTGACCTTATTACAACCGCACCATCTGTTGCTTATAACGTACATTTAACAAATGGAACCGTTTTAACAATGCATAATCCTGCGGACATGCCCGACCCATCATCAATTAAGTTTATCGAAGAACCATGGGTAAAAGCCAGCATTTTAACTCCTGATGAGTATTTGGGTGGCATTTTGCAATTATGTACCGAGCGTCGTGGAGTACAAAAAGATTTAACCTATGTCGGTAATCGAGCTATGGTGGTGTATCATTTACCCCTTAATGAGATTGTTTTTGATTTTTATGATCGTTTAAAATCTATTTCAAGGGGGTACGCAAGTTTTGATTATGAAGTATCAGACTATGAACAAAGCGACCTTGTCCGTGTGAATATTATGGTTCATGGGGAACAAGTTGATGCTCTTGCCTTTTTAGCACATCGTTCACAGGCAGAACGTCGTGGTCGCCAAATTTGCGAAAGACTTAAAACCCTTATTCCACGGCATCAATTTAAAATCCCAATTCAAGCGAGCATTGGTGGTAAGATTATCGCAAGAGAGGATATTTCAGCCTATCGAAAAGATGTGACGGCAAAATGTTATGGTGGTGATATTACCCGAAAAAGAAAATTGCTTGAAAAGCAAAAAGAAGGGAAAAAGCGTATGCGTCAATTTGGGAATGTTGAAATTCCACAAACAGCGTTTATTAATGCCCTTAAAATTGGTGATGAATAATATTTTTTGTCTTTATTAAAAATTATCTGTTATTTCTCATAAAAATAAGCACGCAAACCCTTGACTTTTGCGTGCTTACATACTATTTAATATACAATTCTAACAAAAAACTTGAAAGGATACACATACAATGAATTTCAAACCATTACTTGACCGTGTTGTTATTAAACGCACACAAGAAGAAAATCGCACAGCTGGTGGAATTATCATTCCAGACACAGCAAAAGAAAAACCATCTCAAGGAGTTGTAACAGCTGTCGGCCCTGGTGGTCGTGATGAAAAGGGAAATATCATCCCTATGACTTTAAAAGAAGGCGATAAAGTCCTATTTAGCAAATGGTCAGGTACCGAAATTAAAATCAACGGTGAAGATTTATTAATCATGAAAGAATCCGATGTTCTCGGAATCTTAGCTTAGAGAAAGAGGAAAATTATGTCAGCAAAAGAAATTAAATTTGGAACAGATGCCCGTTCAAAAATGTTACGCGGTGTTGATATTTTGGCAGATACTGTCAAAGTAACTCTCGGACCAAAGGGTCGCAATGTTGTTCTTGGCAAATCATACGGTGCACCAAAAATCACAAAAGATGGTGTTTCTGTTGCTAAAGAAATTGAATTATCAGATAAATTTGAAAATATGGGTGCTCAAATGGTGCGTGAAGTTGCCTCAAAATCAGCCGATGTTGCTGGTGATGGAACGACAACCGCAACTGTTTTAGCTCAAGCCATTATTCGTGAAGGATGCAAAGCTGTTGCTGCAGGGATGAATCCAATGGATTTAAAACGTGGTATTGATACAGCCGTCACTGCTGTTGTTGAAGATATTAAATCCCGCTCTAAAAAAGTTTCTACATCTGCTGAAATTGCACAAATTGGTACAATCTCAGCAAATGGCGATTCTTCAATTGGTAACTACATTGCTCAAGCGATGGAAAAGGTTGGCAATGAAGGTGTTATTACAGTTGAAGATGCAAAGGGGATGGAAACAGAATTAGACGTTGTTGAAGGTATGCAATTTGACAGAGGTTACCTCTCACCATACTTTATCACAAATCCTGAAAAAATGACAGTTGAATTAGATAACCCTTATATCTTAATTCATGAAGCAAAATTGTCAAATCTTCAATCTTTAATTCCCGTGTTAGAGGCAGTCGTTCAAACAGGTCGCCCTCTTTTGATTATTGCTGAAGATATTGAGGGTGAAGCTCTTGCAACACTTGTTGTGAACAAATTGCGTGGCGGATTAAAAATCGCTGCCGTCAAAGCACCTGGTTTTGGTGACAGACGCAAAGCAATTTTAGAAGACATCGCCATTTTAACAAATGGACAGGTTGTATCTGCTGATCTTGGGATGAAATTAGAAGATGTGAATATTTCACACTTAGGTACTGCAAAATCTGTCACAATTACAAAAGAGGACACAACAATCGTTGATGGTTCTGGGGATAAGGCAGCAATTTTGGCTCGTGTCCATCAAATCAGACAACAAATTGAAGAAACATCATCTGAATATGATCGTGAAAAATTGCAAGAACGCTTAGGCAAACTCTCAGGTGGTGTTGCAGTTATTAAAGTCGGTGGTGCCTCTGAATTAGAAGTGAAAGAAAAGAAAGATCGTGTTGATGATGCATTACATGCAACTCGTGCTGCTGTGAAAGAAGGTATCGTCCCTGGTGGTGGTACAGCACTTTTATATGCAACAAAAGCATTGGATACATTGGTACCTCAAAATGATGATCAACGTGTTGGTATTGATATTATTCGTAAAGCATTGCAAGCACCAATTCGCCAAATTGCACAAAATGCTGCTGTCGATGGTTCTGTCATTGTTGGTAAATTGCTTGAAAAATATGAAACAACAATTGGTTATGATGCTCAAAACGGACAATACACAGATATGTTCCAATCTGGTATTATTGACCCAACAAAAGTTGTTCGTACAGCTTTAGAAGGTGCATCTTCAATCGGTGGCTTGCTTATCACAACTGAAGCTATGGTTGCTGATAAACCTGAAGAAAAATGCTCTTGTGACCATGCGGCTGGTGGTATGCCAGGTATGGGCGGCATGGGTGGTATGTACTAATTATCACTTAAAAGGAAAGCTCCTCACATTTTTATGTGGGGAGTTTTTTTATAACAATTTACATAAGTATTAGGAATTTTTAATGTTTTTGAATTTGAAAAACACCCCTCTTTTTAATTTAAAATACAAACAATAGCCCTATTTCATCTTTTTCAATAAAAAAATAATTATTAAAAATCAATTTATTATAAGAAAATATAAAAAAATTCACACATTTTTTTTGAAAATATTTGTATAAATTAGACATACTATGATATAATTAAAATATGGACACTGAAAATCACATTAACTTGATGTGTTAGATTTTCACAATTAAGGGTTATAGGGGGATTTTAATAATGCATTATTCAAGAACCGCTCTCAGAGAGCTTAAAAAAAGATATTTGAATGTCCTCAAAAAATGCTTTTTATTGAATATGATGTTATTTAGCACAATAACACTATCATCACCCACTATAGCTGGTGAAAGTATTGGCACTGGTGAAACAAAAGAATACAGCAATAAAACATTTGAGGGGAACACAACCACAACACATGGCGGTGCTTTGGATATAGAGGGGACTGTCGACTTAGTAACAGGCAACACATTTAAAAGCAATACAGCTCAAATTGGCGGTGCTGTGTTTATTCATGATAAAGCAACATTAAATTCAACAAACAGCACATATGAATCCAACACAGCAACGGGTGTTGAGGCTGGTTCAAATGGCGGTGCAATTCAAAACTCTGGAACATTAACTTCAACAGGTGAT